>JAKBCB010000153.1 GCA_021808185.1 Pseudomonadota bacterium | reverse complement strand
TCTCCACCCGCCGGGTGGACGAGCTGGTGCAGGCCATGGGGCTGTCGGGGATCGGCAAGAGCACGGTCAGCAAGCTGTGCAAGGACATCGACGAGCGGGTGAACGCCTTCCTCGACCGCCCGCTGGAAGGCGACTGGCCGTATCTGTGGCTGGACGCTACTTACCTGAAGCAGCGCGAGGGCGGGCGCATCGTGTCGGTCGCCGCGATAATCGCCGTGGCCGCGAACACCGAGGGCCGGCGCGAGATCGTCGGCCTGCACATCGGCCCGTCAGAGGCCGAGACGTTCTGGAGCGCCTTCCTCAAGAGCATGCTTCGTCGCGGCCTGCGCGACGTGAAGCTCGTGATCTCCGACGCGCACGAGGGGCTGAAGGCGGCGATCCGCCGCGTCATGGGCGCCAGCTGGCAGCGCTGCCGCGTGGGGCTGTTGAAAAATCCGATCGGCTCTGATTCGCTTGCACCTGCTAGGATTCGGTGCGGTGTACGATGCTGGGCAGCAAACCCCGGGGCCAGTCTGAACTGCTGATCGCAGGCTCGCTTCGCGACTTCATCCCCGACGATCATGTGCTCGCCCGGGTGGACAAGGTGCTCGACCTCGGTTGGCTCCGGGCGGAGGTGCGGGAGTGCTACGCTGGTGACGGCGCTGGACGCCCCGGCATTGATCCTGAAGTGGCACTGCGGCTCATGCTGGCCGGCTTTCTGGTCGGTATCGTTCACGATCGGCGATTGATGCGTGAAGCTCAGGTCAACATCGCGATCCGCTGGTTTGCAGGTTTCGGCCTGTCCGATGTGCTGCCGGATCATTCGAGCCTGACCCGCATCCGCCAGCGATGGGGCGCCGATCGGTTTCGGGCCATGTTCGTCCGCACCGTGCAGGCTTGCATTGCCGCAGGGATCGCGCGTGGCGAGGTGGTACACATCGACGCCACGCTGATCAGGGCTGACGTATCTTGGGAGAGCCTGGGGGTCAGGCACGCCGATGCCGCAATGGCCCAGGATGACGAAGGCCAGTCGGGCGAGCCGGCAGCAAAGGCCCAAATATCCAAGGCTCGCGCCGAACGCGACGGCAAGCAAAGCGGGCGGCACAAGAAGGTCTGCATGACAGACCCGGACGCGACGATGGCGACGAACGCCCGCAACCGCCGCCTCGAACCCGCCTACAAGCAGCACACCGCGGTCGATGATGTGCGCGGCGTCATCCTCGACGTAGAGGTGACGACCGGCGAGGCGAACGAAGGTGGCGAGATCGAAGGCCAGGCGGATGCTGTGGCAGCGACCACCGGCACCGCAATCAAGATCATCACCGCCGACCAGGGTTACGCCTATGGCAAGGTTTATGGCGCGTTGGAGCGGCGTGGGATCGACCCGGTGATCCCGGCGAAGAAGGAGCCGATCCGCAGCCGGGTACCCTTGCGCCGGTTCCGCTACGACGCCCGGCACGACATCCTGAAATGCCCCCAGGGGCGCATCTTGCGCCCAACCAGGCGGGTAGAACACGGACGCTTTTTCTACTCCAAAGCCAAGGACTGTCGCAGCTGCCCCATGCGAGTTGATTGCCTGTCGCCGGGGCGCGTGAACAAGGCCGTGGTCGTGAGCGACGATCATCCTGCCTTGCTGCGGGCGCGTCGTCGCAAGGAGAGATGGTCCGAAGAGGATGCTCGGCTCTACCGGCGCCACCGCTGGCGGTCGGAGGGTTTCCATGGCGAGGCGAAGTGCTGGCACGGGCTCGCTCGCGCGATCCGTCGCGGTCTGCAAAACATGCGCGTCCAGGCGTTCCTGACGGCCATGGCGGTCAATCTCAAGCGACTCGCCGCAGCGCTGGCCCTGTTTTTGGCCGCGCCATCCGGCCTCCTGGCTGGCTCGGCCCGCCAGCATGACGCCGAAGCGCGCCGAGGCCGCCAGAACGGCCGAATTAGCGGCCGGACTGGGAGGCACCACGTCCGACGTTCAGCACATCCAGGGATCGAGTATTTCAACAACCCCCGCATCCACTTCATGCGCAACGCGCTGGCGCACGCCGGCAAGCAAGGACGCCGGGTCGTCTCGGCCTTCATCGGCACCGCCTTCGCCCAGGACGACGCCGAAGCCGCCCGGACCCAGTGGCGGCAGGTCGCCGACCAGCTCCGCCCGCGCGTCAAGAAGCTCGCCGAGTTCATGGACGAGGCCGAGACCGACGTCCTCGCCTATATGAGCTTCCCGGCCGCGCACCGGCCCAAGCTCCATTCCACCAACCCGATCGAACGCCTCAACGGCGAGATCAAGCGACGCACCGAGGTCGTCGGCATCTTCCCCAATGACGAAGCGATCACCCGCCTGGTCGGCGCTCTGCTCCTCGAGCAGAATGACGAGTGGGCCGTCCAGCGGTCCCGTTACATGACACTGGAAACCATCGCTCCCTTGAGCGACGATCTCATCGTCAAGCTGCCCGCCGTGGCGGCCTGACCCCTCCGGCCAACCCTGCCGGAAATCGCGCGGTATCCCGCGCTCCTACACCACGCAATGGGACACGATGGCACAAACCCGCTCGAACGCCTCAATGGCGAGATCAAACGCCGCAGCGACGTCGTCGGCATCTTCCCGAACGAAGAGGCCATCTCCCGCCTCATCGGCGCCTTGCTGCTGGAGCAGAACGACGAATGGGCCGTCCAGCGAGCCCGCGACACGACACTGGAAAGCATCGCCCCAGTCGGCGATGATACCTTCGTCAGTCTGCCACCCCTCGCAGCCTGAACAGGCGGCACAGCCCGCCCAGGAGCAATGCTCATACACCATGCCCGGGGACGCGACCGCGGGGGGCTTTCATCTGGCCGGAACAGGGCGCCTGGGCGGCACATGGACAGCCCCAGCAGGGCCGCGCGATGATCGGCACTCGCCACGACCGAGGAATGCCCGTGACTCGACAATACATCGCGACACTCAACATCCTTGGCTGCTTGCTGGCGTTGGCCGGCTGCGGCGACAGCGAGGTCAGCCGGGGCACCACTGGAGGCGCCATCGGCGCCGGAACGGGCGCGGCCGTCTGCGCCATCACCATTATCGGGATTTTGCCTTGCGCTGTCGTTGGGGGAGCACTCGGAGCCGCCGGGGGTGTCGCGACCGCTGGACCGGACGCCCTGCCATCGGCCACGACAGCCGCGCCCGCTGACGCCCCGTCAGTAAGCAACCTTCCAGCGCCAGCAACGCAGGGGGCGGCCGAGACGGTCGCGACACCGCAACCCCGGATCGGCGTGACAGCGGAGCCGTTGCGCTAAGGGACGGCCGGCGAGCTGGTGTGACCAGGGCGCCTGCCCGAGGTCATTGTTCCCTGCCTCGCGCAAGATGCTAAGGGTGGTTGCGGAAAGCGGATAGGCGGCTTGCCAACACGCGATGGAGTGCGGACGAACGATGGACGAGGCAAGGCTGGCGGCACGGTCGTGGCGTGTCGGTGTGCTTTTTTCGCAGACCGGTGTGACGTCGCCCGTCGAGCGAACGCAGTTGCACGCGACGCTGCTGGCGATCGACGAAATCAACGCGGCTGGCGGCGTGCTCGACCTGCCGATCGAGCCGGTGATCTACGACCCGGAATCGAATCCCAAGCAGTTCCGGACACTCGCGGAACGCCTTCTGGGTGTTGATAGGGTGCGCCTCGTGTTCGGCTGCTACATGTCGAGCAGCCGCAAGGCGGTTCTGCCGATCATCGAATCCTATCGTGGCTTGCTGCTGTACCCGACCCTCTACGAGGGATTCGAATATTCGCGTCATTGCATTTATACGGGCGCCGCACCCAACCAGAACTCTGTGCAGCTCGCGCGCTTCCTGTTCGAGAATTATGGCAGCCGGTTCCTGCTGGTGGGCTCGAATTATGTCTATCCGTACGAATCCAACCGGGTAATGACCGATCTGGTGCGGCAGAACCGCGGCAAGATTGTCAATGAAATCTACGTGCCGCTGAATGCGCGTGCCAGCGACTTCGATCGCGCGATTCAGGAAATCAAGAAGACTTCGCCCGATGTGATCTTTTCAACCGTGGTCGGTCAGGCAACCGCCAGATTCTATCAGGCATACCGGGCGGCCGGCTTCGACCCGACGCGCCGGCCGATCGCGAGTCTGACCACGAGCGAGGCGGAAGTCGCTGACATGTCCGCGGAGGTGGCGGAGGGGCACATCACCGCCGCACCGTTTTTCGAGACGCTGGGAACCGCCACCGCGCGCCGCTTCGTGAGCGCCTACAAGGCGCGCCACGGTGCCGAGGCGCCGGTGCCGGCCGCTGCCGAGGCTGCCTATTTCCAGGTGCATCTTGTCGCCGCCGCGATCGCCCGCGCTGGCAGCGACGACCCCGATCGGGTGCTGCCCGAACTGGCCGAGAGCGAGTATGCGGCGCCGCAGGGCCGTGTGCGGATCGACCGCGAAAACAACCATACCCATCTCTGGCCGCGTGTCGCCCGTCTCGACGCGCGCGGGCAATTCCAGGTTGTCTGGAACCCGGGTGTGCGGGTTCGGCCGGACCCATACTCCATGGTACAAAGCCTCGAGGAGTGGTCGCCCGACGGCATCGCGGGTCTCGCCGCGCCGAGCGACGTGGGCTGAGACGCGGCCATGTCTATCCAGATCCTGCGCGACCTGCGCGGACTGCGTGTGCTGGTGATCCATGCGCCGGATGCCGAGGGCGTCGATCTTGTCGAGCACCTGCGCCGTATCGGGTGCCAGGTAGAACCCGCTTGGCCGATCCCCGACGCCGCCGACAGCGCGGATGTGGTCGTGCTCGCCGTCGATCACGAAAGCAGGGGGACCATCCAGCGGCTGCGGCGAAGCTTCGACGGCATCCCGCCGACCGTCATCGCCGTGGTCGGCTACGAAGACCCGTCCATCCTGCAACTCGTGCTGGATATCGGCGCGCATGCGGTGATCGAGCGACCCGTCCGGCCGTTCGGGCTGCTGACGCAATTGACCGTCGCGCGTAGCCTGTGGCTGGAACGGCGGGAGGCAGCGCAACACATCCAAAAAATTGAGCGCAAGCTCGCCGGCTTGCAGAATATCCAGCGGGCCAAGTCGATTCTAATGGCGGCACAGGGGATCTCGGAGGACGAAGCGCACCAGACGATCCGCCGCAAGGCGATGTCCAAGCGCGTGCCCATCGAGGAGATGGCGCTGGCGATCATCAACGCAAATGACCTCTTGAACTCCCCGCCGAAACTCACTTAACCTCGACGAAGTCGGCGCGCGCGATGTCGTGCGGCGCCGCAGGTCGGGGCACCAGTGTTGCTGCCCCGCATGGCATCGAAGCCAGGCAGGCCCGGTTGGGCCTCCCTGGCTTTTTTCGTTTTCGACCCGGGCGCGGCGCTGTTGCCACTGCCCGACGGCACAACGCGGCCACGCGCGCGCGGCAGTGTGCCCGCGCGTCGAGGCACCACAGGGGGACGGATGCAATGAGTCTGGATCGCAGATCGCTGTTGAAGGCTGGTGCCGTCGGCGCCGCCGCGTTGACGACGCCGCAATTCTTCACGCGCGCCGCCGCCGCCGCGGAGCCCCTGCGCGTCGGCGTGTTGTTCTCTCTGACCGGCGGGCTCTCGATCATCGAAAAGTCCCTGGCGGACGCGACGATGATGGCGATCGCCGAGATCAACGCCGCCGGCGGCGTGATGGGCCGCCCGGTCGAGGCGGTGCAGGAAGACGGTGCATCCGACCCCAAGACCTACAACGAAAAAGCTTCCAAACTGGTCATCGGTGACAAGCTTTCGACCGTGTTCGGCTCCTACACCTCGGCAAGCCGCAAGGCCGTGCTGCCGGTGTTCGAGAAGCACGACGCGATGTATTTCTATCCGACCTATTACGAAGGCTTCGAGTGCTCGCGCAATGTCGTGTACACCGGCGCGGTACCGAACCAGCAGCTCTCCAACTTCATCCCCTGGATCGTCAAGAACCTCGGCAAGAAAAAATTCTTCATCGTCGGATCGAACTACATCTACCCACGCGAGATGGCCAAGGTCTGCAAGATCCTGATGAAGCAGAACGGCGCCGAATTCGTCGCCGATGAATACCTCGAACTCGGCCATTCCGAGTGGGGCTCGATGGTCAACAAGATCAAGAACTCCGGCTGCGACGCGGTGCTGTCCAACGTGGTCGGCGATTCCGTTGTGGCATTCTACCGTGAGTTCAAGAACCAGGGCCTGACGCACGACAAGCTGCCGATCTGTGCCACCGTCACCTCGGAAATCGAGATCGCGGCGATGGGCGCGGAATACGCCGTCGGAAGCTATACGTCGTTCCCGTATTTCATGGCCATCGACACCGACCGCAACAAGTCGTTCGTCGCGCGCTACCGGGCGTTCGTGAAAGACCCCAAGGCCGTGACGCATCACGCGCTTGAATCGTCGTACTTCCAGGTGTTCCTCTGGAAGCAGGCGGTCGAGAAGGCGGGCAAGGCCACTGCGGACGCAATTCGCGAGGGCGTGCGCGGGCAGCAGTTCGATGCGCCGAACGGCCATGTCACAGTCGATGCCGACAATCTGCACACGTACCTCACCCCGCGCATCGCGCAATGGCAGGCCGATGGGCAGGCGAAGATCGTCGATGCCTATCCGCAGCCGGTGCAGCCGTTGCCGTATGTCGCCTACGGCGAGACGGACAACAACCTTTTCTGCACCCGCAATGGCCTGGATGCCTCGAAGCTGAAGAAGTCCTGAGCCATCACCGGCCCGCCGCGGCTGCGGCGGCGGGCCGGGTTGCTGTCCGCCCATCGCGTCGGGAATCGCCAATTTGCTGGATGTGATCTTTATCGGACTGAGTCTCGGCTCCATCCTTCTGTTGGTGGCGCTCGGTCTTGCCATCACCTACGGCGCGATGGGCGTCATCAACATGGCCCATGGCGAAATGGTGATGGTAGGCGCCTACACCACGGTGATGAGCGCCACATGGCTGCATCTGGACTTTCTCGCCTCGCTGCCGCTGGCGTTCGTGGTGACGGGATTGCTGGGCTGGGCGATCGAGCGTGTCGTGGTGCAGCGGCTTTATGGGCGGCTGCTCGATACGCTGCTCGCGACCTGGGGTGTGGCGATCCTGGTGCAGCAGGCGGTGCGGCTGGAATTCGGCTTGTCGTTCCTGGGCATTCATGTCCGGGGCCTTGGGCCGGGCTTGCAGAACGTCAAAGTCCCCGAATGGATGACGGGGGTGGTCAGCCTTGGCGGCGATCAAGTGAACATCTACCGGCTGTTCATCATCGTTGTCACGGTGGTGCTGACTTTCGTGACGTGGCTGCTGATGTATCGCACCGATATCGGCATCCAGGTGCGGGCCATCATGCGCAACCCGCGGATGGCATCGGCCTGCGGCATCGACGTGCGGCGCGTCAACGCCCTCACTTTCGCCTACGGGTCGGGACTTGCGGGCGTTGCCGGCGTGATGATGTCGGGGTTCAAGACCGTGTTCCCGGATATGGGAACATCCATGGTGGTCGATGGCTTCATGGTCGTCGTGGTCGGCGGTGTGGGGAGCCTGGTCGGGTCTGTGCTGTCTGCCGGCCTGCTCGGCCAGGTGAACGGCGGCGTCGCCGCCGTGACCAACGACATCCTCGCGCGCGCGGTGGTGTTCGGGCTCGTCATCCTTATCATCATCGTCAAGCCCACCGGCTTGTTCTCGTACAAGGGCCGGTAGCATGACCATCCAACGTATGCTGGATCGCGCCGCTTACATCGCGTTCATCGCGCTGATCCTGCTGGCGCCGCTGATGCTCGGCGATTTCTGGGTGAACCGCATCGCCAAGTTCCTGGTGTTCGGCATCCTCGGCATCGCGGTGTCGCTGTGCTGGGGGTATGGCGGCATTCTGAACCTCGGCCAGGGCCTGTTCTTCGGTGCCGGTGCCTATATGCTCGCGATGTCGCTCAAGCTCGCGAGCAACACGAGCCTTCAGCAGGGCTCGGATCAGCCTGTTCCGGACTTCATGCTTTGGAACGCCGAGCCGGGCGCGCCGACCGAACTCTGCTGCATCAACAAGGGATCGTTCCTCTGGCTGCCATTCCAGTCGCAGTGGTTCGGCGTGGCGATGGGCGTTCTGGTGCCAGTGATGCTCGCGGCCATACTGGGCACGATCGTCTTCCGCAAGCGCATCGCTGGCGTGTTTGTCTCGGTTATCACCCTCGCCCTCGTGCTGCTGGTGCGTCTTGTGGTGATCGATGCGCAGCCGCTCACCAACGGCTTCAACGGCCTCACTGATCTCGGTACGTTCCAGATCGCGGGCTTCGAGTTCGACCCGTATTCGCGCGCGACATATTACC
>JAKBCB010000152.1 GCA_021808185.1 Pseudomonadota bacterium | reverse complement strand
CCCAGGCCGCCGTGCCGGTGCTGCCGGGCGACACGCCGGAGACGCTGGCCGGGCGGGTGCTGGCGCAGGAGCACGCGCTCTATCCGATGGCGCTGGGGCAACTGGCCAGCGGCCGTCCGGCAGCGCCCCCGGACCCGACGGCCGCTCTGCGCAACCCCTTGCCTCCCCCCGCGCCCGCGCCCTAGAACCGTCGTCAATTCCAGACTGTAAAGCGAAGAGACGCGCAATGGCCCAGACCCCGAGCAGCACCCTCGCGCCCGTGACCGAGGAAGCCTTTCTCGCCGACCGGCAGAAGATGTTCGCCGGCTTCGGCAACGCCACGCTCGGCGGCGTGATCTTCATGGTCGTGCTGCTGGTGCTGATGGCGATCTTCCTGGTCTGACCGCCCGCGCATGAAAAAGGCGGCGGCCCGTCCGGGCGCGCCGCCTTTCTTGGCCGAAAGCCGCTGGCGTCAGCCGACGATTTCGATGCCGGAGAAGAAGAACGCGATCTCCACCGCCGCGTTCTCGGCGCTGTCCGACCCATGCACCGAATTCGCCTCGATGCTCTCCGCGAATTCCTTGCGGATGGTGCCGGCGGCGGCATTGGCCGGGTTGGTGGCGCCCATGATCTCACGGTTGCGCGCGACCGCGTTCTCGCCTTCCAGCACCTGCGCGACCACCGGGCCGGAGGTCATGAACGTCACCAGATCGCGGAAGAAGCCACGCTCGCGGTGAACGCCATAGAACGCCTCGGCCTGCGCCGTGGTCAGGTGCAGGCGCTTCTGCGCCACGATGCGCAGGCCCGCGTCCTCGAACTTGGCGTTGATCTTGCCCGTCAGGTTGCGGCGCGTGGCGTCGGGCTTGAGAATGGAGAGCGTGCGCTCGGCCATTGGGGGTTATCCTTGCGATGTGGCGTGATTGCGCGGCGCTTTAGAGCAGCGGCCCGTCAGCGGCAACCCCTTCCCCCGCGTGGCCCCTGCCCTGTAAACCGCGCGGCATGAGCCTGCTCACCCTCACCGGCATCACCATCCGCATCGCCGGGCGCACGCTGCTGGACAATGCCGACCTGACCATCGACCCGGGGCGCCGCGTCGGGCTGGTCGGGCGCAACGGCGCGGGCAAGTCCACGCTGCTCAAGGCCATCGCCGGGGATATCTCCGTGGACGGTGGCGAGATCCGCCTCGCCGCCCGCGCCCGCCTCGGCCGGGTGAAGCAGGAAGCACCGTCCGGCAACGCCACGCTGCTGGAAACCGTGCTGGCGGCGGACACCGAGCGGCTGGCGCTGCTGGCCGAGCTGGAGACCGCCGACCCGCACCGGCTCGCGGAAATTCACGACCGGCTGATCGCCATCGACGCGGACGCCGCGCCGTCCCGCGCCGCCGCGATCCTCGCGGGCCTGGGTTTCGACGCGGCGGCGCAGGCGCGCCCGGTGGAGAGCTTCTCCGGCGGCTGGCGGATGCGCGTGGCGCTGGCGGCAGCCCTGTTCGCGCAGCCCGACCTGCTGCTGCTGGACGAGCCGACCAACCACCTCGACCTCGAAGCGACGCTGTGGCTGGAAACGTGGCTGGCGAAATTCCCGGGGGCGGCCATCGTCGTCTCGCACGACCGGGGGCTGCTGGACCGCTGCGTGGACAGCATCGCGCATCTCGATCGCGGCAAGATCTCCGTCACTCCGGGCGGATACGACGAGTTCGTCCGCATCCGCACGGAACGGGCGATGCAACTGGCCAGCATGGCGGAAAAGGTGGCCCGCCAGCGCGCCCACATGCAGGCGTATGTGGACCGCTTCCGCGCCCAGGCGACCAAGGCAAGGCAGGCGCAATCCCGCCTGAAGGCGTTGCAGAAACTGCCGCAGATCGAAACCGTGGTGGAGGACGCGCCCACCCGCTTCAGCTTCCCCGAACCCGCGCAGATCGCGCCGCCGATCCTGGCGCTGGACCGCGTTTCGGTCGGCTATGGCGACAAGCCGGTGCTGCGCAACCTGCTGCTGCGCATCGACATGGACGACCGCATCGCGCTGATGGGCGCCAACGGCAACGGCAAGTCCACGCTGGCCAAGCTGCTCGCCGGCAGGCTGGAGCCGATGGCGGGCGAGATCCGGCGCGGGCCGAAGCTGCGCGTGGGCTATTTCGCCCAGCATCAGGAGGCGGAGCTGGTCGCCTCCGAGACCCCCATCGACCACATGCAGCGCGCCCTGCCGCGCGCGACGCCGGCGCAGGTGCGCGCGCAACTGGCCCGCTTCGGCCTGGACGCCGACCGCGCCGGCAACAAGGTGACGGCACTCTCGGGCGGCGAGAAGGCCCGCCTGCTGCTGGCACTGGCCACGCGCGAGGCGCCGCATCTGCTGATCCTGGACGAGCCGACCAACCACCTGGACATCGACGCGCGCGAGGCGCTGGTGCGGGCGCTGGCGGATTTCTCCGGCGCGGTGCTGCTGATCACCCACGACCCGCATCTGGTGGAACTGGTGGCCGACCGGCTGTGGCTGGTGGCGGACGGCACGGTCGCGCCGTTCGACGGCGACCTCGACGATTACCGCGCGCTGCTGGCCGACCGCGCCCGCCCGGCGGCGAAAGCCGATGCCGCCCCCTCCCGCCGCGACGAGCGCCGCGACCGGGCGGAGGCACGCGTGGCGACGGCGCCGCTGCGCAAGAAGGCCAAGGACGCCGAGGCGCGGCTGGCCAAGCTGGCGGCCGAGCGGGCGGCGCTGGAGGCGAGGCTCGCGGACCCGGCGCTGTACGTACCCGGCAACGCGGGGAAAGTCACCGACGCGCAAACCCGCCTCGCCGCCGTGAACCGGCAGACCGAAGCCGCCGAGATGGAATGGCTGGAGGCGGCGGAGGCGCTGGAGGCGGCTTCCGCCTGATCGCGGCGGGCGGCTATTCCGCCCAGCGGATCAGCGGCAGTTCCGCCGGCACCCGCGCCTCGGGATGGTCGGGCACGATGCGCGCCGCGTAGTCCGTGTGCGGGCGCGCCGTCGGCACATGGCCGGCATAGGTATAGCCGTTGACCGCGCCGGCGATCGGCTCGCCCCGCGTGAGCGCGATGGCCTCCGCCGGCCCGTCCCCGGCGGGATCGGCATGCAGGGCCACGCGAATGTCCTCGGGGACGATTTCCCCCAGATACACCGGCACCCGGAAGAACCAGCCATCCGCCTGCGGCGCCACGTCGGGCTGGCCGATATGCAGGCTTTTCCAGCCGCGCCGCAGCCGGTGCTCCCAGTCCCGCAGCGCCGTGGCCGCCGCGGCACCGCCCGCGAGGCGCCGCCGCAGCGCCGTGGCCGCCGGCAGATAGGCCTGCTCGACATAGTCGCGCACCATGCGCGTGGCGCTGAAGCGCGGCGAGAGGGTCGCCATGCCGTGCCGCACCCGCGCGAGCCATGCGCGCGGAATGCCGGCGGCGTCGCGGTCGTAGAACTCGGGCAGCACGGTGCCTTCCAGCAGAGCGTAAAGCTCCGCCATGTCGCGCGCATCCTGCGTCGCCTCGTCCGGCTGGTCGGTGGTGCCGATCGCCCAGCCAAGATCGGGCGCGTACGCCTCCGCCCACCAGCCGTCCAGTTCGGACAGGTTCAGCCCGCCATTGGGCAGCACCTTCATCCCGCTGGTGCCGCACGCCTCCCACGGCCGGCGCGGGGTGTTGATCCAGACATCGACACCCTGCACCAGTTCCCGCGCCAGCGCGATGTCGTAGTCCTCCAGGAACACCACGCTGTGCCACAGGCGCGGATGCGCGGTGAAGGCGACCCACTCCGCGATCATGCGCTTGCCCTCGGCGTCGGCCGGGTGCGCCTTGCCGGCCATCACCAGTTGCACCGGCCGGCGCGTGTCGCCAAGCAAGGCTTCCAGCCGGGCCCGGTCGCCCAGCAACAGGTTCGGCCGCTTGTAGCCGGTGAAGCGGCGGGCAAAGCCGAGCGTGAGGATGTTCGGGTCGAGCACGTCCTCGGCGCGGGCGACCAGCATCTCGGGCTGGCCGCGCCCGCGCAGATGCTTGCCCAGCCGCTCGCGCACCGAGCGCACGAGGCGGTGGCGGGCGCGCGCGCGCATGTCCCACAGCGCCGCGTCGTCCAGCGCACCGAGTGCCGCCGGCAACGCCTCGGCCAACCCGCGCCAGCGATCCTCACCGGCGGCCGCCGCGACGACCGCCTCCGCCTCCGGGGATTCCCAGGACGGCATGTGCACCCCATTGGTGACGTGCCCGACCGGCACCTCGCGCTCCGGCCAGCGGGGGAACAGGGGCTGGAAGATGCGGCGGCTGACCGCGCCGTGCAGCGCGCTGACGCCGAAGCAGGCGAAGGCGCCGCGCAGCGCGAGGAACGCCATGTTGAAGTCACCGGCCGGCGCCGCGCCGGTCAGCGCCAGCGCGACGGCGGCGAGGCCGTCGGCCGCCGCGCCGGTCGCAGCCTCGCGGTACTGGCTCAGCAGCCCGGCGGGAAACCGGTCGAACCCGGCGCTGACCGGGGTGTGGGTGGTAAACACGTTGCCGGCACGGCTGGCCCACAGCGCCTCCTCGGCATCGATCCCGAAGCGCTCGGACAGCGCGCGCGCGCGCTCCATGACGGCGAAGGCGGCGTGGCCCTCGTTGAGATGGCACACCTCGATCTCCGGGTGCACCGCCTCGACCAGCCGCCAGCCGCCGATACCGAGCACGATTTCCTGCAACAGCCGCATCTCGGTGCTGCCGCCGTAGAGCTTGCCGGTGATGCCGCGATCCACCGGGCTGTTCAGCGGATCGTTGCTGTCGAGCAGATACAGCGCGGCCCGCCCGACGCCTGCGCGCCAGACCCGCAGGCGCAGGGTGCGGCCGGGCAGTTCGACCGAGACGTGGACCAGCCCACCCTTGGCGTCCAGCACGCGGCGCACCGGCATGGTGGCGGGCTCGTTGTACGGATACGCCTCCTGCTGCCACCCGGCGGCGTCGATCATCTGACGGAAGTAGCCCTCCTGGTACAGCAGCCCGACCCCGATCGCCGGCACGCCGAGGTCGCTCGCCGCCTTGAGGAAGTCGCCCGCCAGCAAACCAAGCCCGCCGGCATACAGCGGCAGCGCCTCGCCGAGGCCGAATTCCATGCAGAAGAACGCGACCCCGCCGAACGCCGCGCTGCCATGGGTCTCGGCAAACCAGGTCGGCGCGTCGAGATACCTTTGCCGTTCCGCCGTGATCTCGGCGAGGTGGGCGACGAAATCGCGGTCGGCGGCAAGCTCGGCCAGCCTGGCGGCGGACACGTCTTCGAGCAGGGTCCACGGGTTGCGTGTGCGCCGCCACACCTCGGCGTCCAGCCGTTCCCACAGCGCGTCCGCGCTGCGGCTCCAAGTCCAGCGCAGGTCGAGCGCCAGGTCGCGCAACGCGGCAAGCGCGGGCGGCAGCGCCGCGCGCCACGACAGGGTCGCCCCCCCGGTCCCGGCGCCGATCATCCGCCGGCGCCGCCCGGCGCGCGGGCCTCGGCCATCTCCATCGCGCAGGCGGGCTGCACCCACCAGGCGGTCAGGTGGTCCGACAACTCGACGTCGTCGAGGCCGACGAAATCGTGGTCCACCGTGCCTTCCAGCCGCTCCAGCGCCGCGCCGGTCAGCAATTCGCGAATCTCGTGCGCCACCATGGCCGGGGCGACGATCAGCAACTCCTCGAAGGCGTCATCGGCCACCGCGGCGTTCAGCCGGGCGGCAACGTCGGACGCGAACGCTCCGTGATGCCGGTGCTCGGCGTGGCCGCGCAGCGGTGGCGGGCAATGCGGATACGCGCAAACGCCGAGCGGCAGCAACGTACGGAACCGCCCCTCCGGCGCGTCGGGCACCACGATGCGCGCACGCTGTCCGTCGGTCACCAGAACCCACAATCGGACCCGTTTGACGTCGTCCATGCGACCCTCCCCCTGATTGGCGCCCCCTGATTGCGCCCGTGATTGGCATCGGTGGCGCCTCGGCGTTCCGGTACTGCGCGAGCGCGCACGCCAGCGACCAGATGCGGTCCGGGTCCATCGGCGCCTACGGATCGTTCAGCATCCGATCGAGCGTCGCCGCAATGCTCTCGTGCACGTCATTCGCGCCTGATACCGCCGTCCCGGCGGGCAAATCATGGCCCGAATACTGGCACATGATGTTCCCCCGTTGGTGCTTCTGCTCGTAATGGTCGCAGAGGTCAGCACCATCCGGCGCGCGCGGCGTTGATCCTGGTCAAACCCGGCGACAAATAACGTCGTGCCGCGACGCGATCCCTGGCTCTCGTGCGCGGGGCTGGAGCGCCGGCCGGTCGCGGTCTGACCGGCCGGCGCCTCGCAGCCTATCCTACCCGGTTCTCGATCAGTTCGTTGACCACGCCCGGATCGGCCAGCGTGGACGTATCGCCCAGCCCGTCGGTCTCGTTGGCGGCGATCTTGCGCAGAATCCGGCGCATGATTTTTCCGCTCCGCGTCTTCGGCAGGCCGGGCGCCCACTGGATCGCGTCCGGGCTGGCGATCGGGCCGATTTCCTGGCGGACCCAGGCGACCAGTTCCTTGCGCAGCGACTCGGTCGGTTCCTCGCCGGTTTTCAGCGTCACGTAGGCGTAGATGCCCTGGCCCTTGATGTCGTGCGGGAAGCCGACAACCGCGGCCTCGGCGACCTTGGGGTGTGCCACGAGCGCGCTTTCCACCTCGGCGGTGCCCATGCGGTGGCCGGAGACGTTGATCACGTCATCGACGCGCCCGGTGATCCACCAATAGCCGTCGGCATCGCGCCGCGCGCCGTCGCCGGTGAAATACAGGCCCTTGTAGGTGGAGAAATAGGTCTGCACGAAGCGCGCATGGTCGCCGAACACGGTGCGCATCATGCCGGGCCAAGGTTTGGCGAGACAGAGATTGCCCTCGGTCGCCCCCTCCAGCACCTTGCCTTCCGCGTCCACCAGCAGCGGCTCGATCCCCGGCAGCGGCAGCGTGGCCGAGCCGGGCTTCTGCGCCACGGCACCCGGCAGCGGCGAGATCAGGATGCCGCCGGTCTCGGTCTGCCACCACGTATCGACGATCGGGCAGCGATGGTCGCCGACGACGCGGTAGTACCACAGCCACGCTTCGGGATTGATCGGCTCGCCGACGCTGCCCAGCACGCGCAGGCTTTTCCGGCTCCACTTTTCCACCGGGGCCTCGCCCTCGCGCATCAGGCTGCGGATCGCGGTGGGCGCGGTGTAGAAAATATTGACCTTGTGCTTGTCCACCACCTGCCAGAACCGCCCGGCGTCGGGGTAGGTGGGAATCCCCTCGAACATCAGCGTGGTGGCGCCGTTGGCGAGCGGGCCATAGACGATGTAGGTATGCCCCGTCACCCAGCCGACATCGGCGGTGCACCAGTAGATCTCGCCCGGATGGTAGTCGAACACCAGTTGATGCGTCAGGCTGGCCCAGACCAGATAGCCGCCCGTGGTGTGCAGCGCGCCCTTCGGCTTGCCGGTGCTGCCCGAGGTATAGAGAATGAACAGCGGGTCTTCGGCGTTCATTTCCTCCGGCGGGCAGACCGGCGAGGCGGCGGCGAGTTGGTCCTCGTAGCGCAGGTCGCGGCCCGCCTGCATCGGCACATCGCCGCCGGTGACGGTCACCACCAGCACATGCGCCACGTCCGGACACTGCTTCAGCGCGATATCGGCGTTGGTTTTCAGCGCCACGCGGCGCCCGCCGCGCCGGCCTTCGTCGGCGGTGATGAGCACCTTCACGCCCGCATCCTGGATGCGGTTGGCGAGGCTGTCGGGCGAGAAGCCGCCAAAGACGATGGTGTGGATGGCGCCGATGCGCGCGCAGGCCAGCATGGCCGCCGCCGCCTCCACCACCATCGGCAGATAGATGCACACCCGGTCGCCCTTCCTGACGCCCAGGCCCTTGAGCACGTTGGCCAGCCGGCAGACCTGCTCGTGCAGCTCGCGGTAGGTGACGTGCTTGTGGGTGTTGGGGTCGTCGCCCTCCCAGATGATCGCCACCTGATCGCCGCGCGTGGCCAGATGCCGGTCGAGGCAGTTCACCGAGGCGTTCAGCGTGCCGTCGGCGAACCAGCTGACGCGCGCATCGCCGTTGAAGTCGCCTTCCATCGCCTTGGTCGGCGGCTTGAACCACGTGACGCGGTAGGCCTGTTCGGCCCAGAAGCCTGCGGGGTCTTCGGCGGCGCGCGCGGACATCGCCTTGTAGCCCGCCTCGTTCACGAGGGCGTGCGCAGCGATCTCCGGCTTCACCGGAAAGAGGGTGTCACTCATCAGGTTGTTTCCTGTCCTGGACGCATTCACGCGACAAGCGCCGCCCCCCCGCGACGCCAGTCAGAGGCCG
>JAKBCB010000151.1 GCA_021808185.1 Pseudomonadota bacterium | reverse complement strand
TGCTCAGGCGCTGAGGAACTCGTCCCATTTCTGAATGAGGTGGTCGTATTCGTCCGGCCACTGATGCCAGTATGCGACGTTCGCCGCGCGTGTCTCGAGCGAACCGCCGTCGCGCAGATCGCCTTCCTTGATCCCTCGCTCCGGTGCCCCTTTCCAGGGTTTGCCTTCGTACCAGAACGCGTACTTGTCAGCAGGGAACACGTTCTTGATGTTCGTCGTCGGCGAGTAGTACCCCTGCTCCGAAACCGTGATGCCCGGGGGGCCCGACAGCCAGTAGTCGGCGTGGGCGTACACCGCCTCCTTGTTCGGCGAACCGGTAATGAGGGACGGTCCGATAGCCCAGGCGCGATATCCTTCCTTTGGAACCGCATACTTGCAGGGTTTGCCTTGCGCCTTCACGGCCATCACCGCCGGCTGCCACGCATCGCAGACCACCATCTCGCCCGAGGCCAGCAGATTGACGAGTTCGCCGAAGTCGCCCCAGAGCGCGCGGAACTGCCCGTCCTTTTTCTTCGAGATCAGGAACTTCGCCGCCTCGTCCATCTCCTTGGCGCTCGGGTTGCCAGGATTCTTCACGTCTGACAGGCCGAGCGAGTTCATGCAAAGCACGGCTTGGCCGAACGCGATCAGCGGGTCCGTGTTCAGCCCGGACTTGCCTTTCCACTTCTTGTCGAAGATCGCCGTCCAGGTGTTCGCTTCCTCGGCGCTAACGACGTTCGGATTATAGCCGATCGAGTCGTAGTTATAGACGGCCGGCACCATCCACAGCTTCGTCTGCGCGTCGTCGGCCCAGATCTGGCCGGTGATCTGCGCTCGCTTGTCCCACTTGCCGCTCGGCTTGGTGAAGGTGTCGCGGATATTCGCCCAGTTTTTCAGGGCCGAGGACGGAACCGGCTCGACGTTGTTGGTCTGCACAACGGCGGGCAGGCGTTCGGCAATCGTCTCCCAGCAATCGTAGTCCTTAGAGCCGGACAGGATCTTCGTCTGCGCATCCGGGAAGGTCGCGGCGGTGCCAGTCGTCGAGCCGACGCCCGACTTGGCCTTGAACTCTGCCAGAATGCGCTCCTGCACGGTTACCGACAGACCGATGGTGCGCAGTTGCTGTTTGGCGAGGTCGCTCGCGGCCGCGTAGGCCCGGCGTGAGTTCATGAACGGCGTGCCGGCGCCGAGCGCCAGCGCCGCCATGCCTGTCGTGGCCTTCAGCAAGCCGCGCCGGGAAAGTTCGTCCTTGTCGATCACCTTGTCACCCCCTGTGAATTCTTCCGTCGTCACGCACGCCACAGGCCGCGTCAGTAGCGACCCACCAGCAGCCCACCATCGACCACCACGACCTGGCCGGTCATGTAGCGGGCCGCGTTGGACGCCAGGAACAACACCACGTCGGCAATCTCGTCCGGCTCGCCGATGCGGCCCATCGGAATGAATGCGCCTGCTGCCTCCGCGCCGGACAAACCGAGCGAATGCTCCTCCGAGAGCAGTTGCGCCGTGCGGATGTAGCCGGGCGCGATGCCGTTCACCCGCACGCCGGATTTCGCAAGTTCGACAGCCAATCCTCGGATCAGCCCGATCACGCCCGCCTTGGCCGACGAATAATGGATATGCTCATCCCAGCCATAGGCAATGCCCATGATCGAGGAGATGCACACGATCGCGCCGCCTCCGCGCGCCTGCATCGCCGGGACTGCCGGGCGGATCACGCGCAGCATGCCCTTCAGATCCACGTCGAAGGTGTGGTCCCACTTCTCGTCGCTGAGTTTGTCCAGCGGCACCTTGTGGGCGATGCCGGCATTGGCGACGATAACGTCGAGCGCGCCGTGCCGTGCCTCGATGTCACGCACCAGCGCGTCCGCCTGCGCGGTCGAAGTGACATCGAGGCGGTGGAACTCCGCCTCGCCGCCGGCCGCGGCGATCTCGGCTGCCACCGCCTCGCCCTCGCGCGTCAGCACGTCGGTGACGATCACGCGATGCCCCGAGCGGCCGAATGCGAGTGCAGTGGCACGGCCGATGCCGATCCCGCTGCCGGTGATGAGGACGGTCGGCGTCATGGCGCGCACTCCTTGTCGGTCACAGCATCACGTCGCCCGAATTCGGGCCGAGCGTCTGGCCCACGAACAGGCTGGCGGCATCGGAGGCGAGAAATGCCACCGTTGCCGCGACTTCCTCGGGTTCGCCGAAGCGACCAAGCGGCAGTTCCGCCGCCTTCGCACGCTGCCATTCCGGCGACAGCGCGCGCACCAGCGGCGTGTTGATGGGCCCGGGGGCCACGGCATTGACGCGCACGCCCTGTTTGCTGACTTCGCGCGCCAGCGACTTGGTCAAGCCGATGATGGCGGATTTCGCGGCGCTGTAGTGGACAAGCTCGATGCCGCCGATCTGGCCGAGTTGCGATGCGATATTGACGATCACGCCGCGGCCGCGTGCCAGCATCTCCGGCAGCACCGCGCGGATGCAGAGGAACGTGCCACGCACGTGCACCGCGAACATCCGGTCGAAGTCCGCCGGCTGGAGATCGACGAAGCGGGCTTGATGGACAAATCCAGCATTGTTTACCAGCAACGTCGCCGCCCCGTATTCGCGGCGTGCGGCGTCGGCCAGCGCCGCCACCGCGACTTCGTCGGCGACGTCACCGCCGACGGCAATCGCGTGGCCGTCATTGGCGAGGATCGCATCGGCGGTCGCCTGCGCACGCTCGTGCGAAATGTCGTTCACGACGACGGCATATCCGTCACGAGCAAGCCGAATTGCCGTTGCCTGTCCGATCCCGGAACCGGCGCCAGTCACAATCGCCACACCCGCGCTCACGTGATATCCTCCTGGATCGCGAGCCGTCTGGCCCGGCGTACCGACAGCCCCATCAGGATCGCGTACACCGCGAGCAACGCAAAGCTGAACAACGTGGTCAGCACGCCGAACGCAAACACGTTCGGATGGATTTCCACAGAGAACGTACCATAGATCGCCAGCGGCAAGGTCAGCTCGCGGCCAGAGGCGAACAGCGTGCGCGAGAATTCATCGTAGGACAGCGTAAACGCGAACAGCATCGCCGACAGTACGCCCGGCCAGATCAACGGGAACGTCACGTGACGAAAGGTGCGGGCGGGCGAGACGCCTAGCGACCACGCCGCCTCCTCCACCGATGCGTCAAAGCGATTGAAGATCGCCAGCATCACCAGGAACGCGAATGGGAAGGTATAGACGACATGGAGCACAAAGGCCGTGCCCCACCATGTGCGGTCGATGCCCAGCGTGTTTGCCACCAGCGCCATGCCGAGACCGACCAGCACACCGGGCACCATCATGCCTAGCACAATCAGGTAGAACACCACGCCCGAGCCCTTGAACCGGCTGCGGAACGCCTGCGCCGACAGCACGCCCAGAAGCGTCGAGACCACCATCGTCATGAACGCCAGCACCAGCGAGCGGACCAACGCTTCGCCGATCGGCAGCGGCGCGATGCGCGAGGGCGGCGTCAGGCCGAGGATGTGGCGATACCAATAGGTGGACCACTCGACGATGGGGAATTGCGGCCCGCCTTCCGGCCCGGTCTGGAACGACAAAATCCCCAGCACGAAGAACGGCCCATACAGGAACAGGATGAACAGGCCGGTATAGACGGCGAGCGCGGGCTTGATGACGGGGCCTTGCATCCTACAACTCCCGCCGCAGATCGACGACGCGCAGCAGCAATGCCACCACCATGCCCATCACCACCGTCAGTACCACGCCCGCCACCGCCGCGAACGCCCATTTCAGCGAGCCCACCTGCGTGACGATGATGTTGCCGAGCATGTTCGTCTTGCGCCCGGACAGCGCGGCGGAGGTCGCGAATTCGCCCAGCACCATCACCGAGACAAAGATGGCGCCCACCACCACGCCTGGCATCGAAAGCGGCAGGATGATCTTGCGGAAGATACGCGGGAAGCTGGCGCCCAGGTCGCGCGCCGCCTCGATGATGTTCGGGTCGATGCGGCTCAGCATGAAGGCGATGGGGCCAACCATGAACACGCAATAGATCTGCGTCATGCCGATGACGACGGAGAGTTCCGTGAACAGCAGCGCCGAGATCGGCTCGCGGATGATGCCCAGGCCCATCAGGATGATGTTGATCGCGCCCTGCTCGCCCAGCATCGGCCGCCACGCTAACACGCGGATCAGGAACGACGTCCAGAACGGAATCACGCACAACACCAGCAGCACAGTGGACAGCGTCTTGTTGCGCACGAACAGGCCGACGAACAGCGCCGTTGGATAGCCGACGATCACCGTGCACCCCAGCACCAGCAGCCAGATGCGCACCGTCGTCCACAGTGAGGACAAGTAGGTTTCGCTGGAGAAGAACGTCACCCAGCTTTTCGTGGTCAGGATCGGCTTGATGGCGAATGTCGTCTGCGTCCAGAACGAGACGTACACCATCATCAGGATCGGCAGCACCAGGAACAGCAGCATCCAGATCGCGCCTGGGGCGATCAGCAGATACGGCGCCCAGCCGCGACGCCGGCCAGGGTCTTGCACTTGCGGCTCGTTCAGGGCGGCTGGCGCCAGGGTGGTGCTCATGTCGCGTTCTGTGTGATCTGGGTCATGTCTCAGCCGAACACCAGCGCCTGGTCGGCGTGCCACGCCAGGGTATAGGGCCGCTTCGGCTCCAGATCCTCGGGCCGCCGGTGGCTCAGATGCGCTTCGACTTCCACCGCCCGTCCACCTTCAACCTCGAAGAAATACTGCACCGACGAGCCGCTGTACTCACTGGTCACGAAGCGCGCGACGAGGCCGGTTTCGCCCGCGCGCATGGCCGCATCGGAAGGACGGATGTCGATCAGATCCTGGCGGATGCAATAGGCCGGCTCGGGCGCGGCACGCCGCGCGTTCGGCAGCACGAACGCACCGCCCGCCGCCATGAAGCGCCCGCCATCGAGATGGCCGGCGAAGATGTTGTAGCAGTTGAGAAAGCGCGCGACGTTCGCCGACGCGGGCTGCGTGTACACGGCGTCCGGCTCGTCGAACTGGCCGACACGCCCGCGGTCGAGCACGATCACGCGGTCGCCCATCGCCAGCGCCTCGCTCTCGCTGCCGGTGACGTGCAGGAACGTAACACCCAGCCGCTCGCGGATCTGACGCAATTCGGCGCGCATGCGCGATCGGAGATTGGCGTCCAGCGCCCCCAGCGGCTCATCGAGCAGCACGAGGCGTGGTTCCGTGACCAGCGTGCGCGCGAGCGCCACGCGCTGCCGCTGACCGCCGGAAATTTGATGCACGCCACGATCCGCCAGCCCGCCAAGGCCGACAAGATCGATCATGGCATCGACCTTCGCGCGCAGCGCGCCGCTGTCGGAAAGCGGCGAGACATCGCGATGGCGCAGGCCGAAGGCAATGTTGTCGCGCACGCTCAGGTGCGGGAACAGCGCAAAATTCTGGAACACGAAGCCGATGCCGCGCCGGTGCGCGGGCATCTGGTCGATACGCTCGCCGGCGAAACGCACCTCCCCGGCATCCGGCTGCTCGAACCCCGCGATCACGCGCAGCAACACGGTCTTTCCCGAACCGCTCGGCCCGAGGACGGAGATATAAGTATCGTCCGGAACCGCGAGCGTGACGCCCTGCAAAGCGGCGTTGCCGCCGTAGCGTTTGGTTAGCCCGTCCAGCCGCAATCCTTCAGACATGGCGTGAGACGACGCATGCGCTGGCGAAGCGCGTGGCATGTATTTTTGGACAATAGGCGCCCCGCGTCATTCATCCAGCCCCATTTGCCTGCACCGCCATTCTCGGCCCCGCCGCCCTGTGCGGTCAGCGCCAGCAAGGCCCGGTGGCGAGACGCTACGGAAAACGGATATTGCATGCAAGAGACTTTCGTAGGCACCGTGTCGCGGGCTGCGCAAGCTGTTTCGATGCCGATTTCCGGCGTTGGCATGGGATCAGGTGGACAAAGTCCGTTTTTTTGTCGGAGATCCGACGCATGCGGGGACCAGATTGGGCGAGCGGCTGTACGAAGTGATCTACCGGTCGTTGGCCATGCAGATCGCCCGCGGCGACCTGCCGCCCGGCCTCGTGCTGCTGGAAGGCGCCATCGCCGAGGCGTTCCAGGTCAGCCGCGCGCCGGTGAAGACGGCATTGCGCCTGCTGTTCAAGGACGGCGTGGTGCAGCGCTTCGATGGACGCGGCTACATGCTTCCAGGCGGCGGTGGCCCGCTGCGCATGACCCTCAAGGCAGCCGGGCTGCGCGCCAGCACCGACGGCGTGGAGGAAGCGCTACCCCCGCGCGCCGGATGGGAGCGAATCTATCTGGACGCCGAGCGCGAGATCGGCGCCGCCATCGCCTTCGGCCGCTTCCGCGTGCTGGAGGCCCGCATGGCCAGCCATTACGGGGTCAGCCGGACCGTGGTGCGCGATGTGCTCAGCCGCATGCACGAACGCCGGCTGATCGAGAAGGACGCACGCTCACACTGGGTCGCCGGCCCGCTCACCGCCGGCACGCTGCGCGACTACTACCAGATCCGCCGCATCCTGGAGCCGGCGGCGCTGGTGCTGGCGGCGCCGCGCCTGGACGCGGATGTGCTGGGGACGATGCGGGCGCGCGTGGTCGCCATCTCCGCCGGCCACGTCGCGGCACAGGCGGACACGATGCTGGCAATCGACGAGGATCTTCACATCAAGTGCGTGCAGCGCAACGGCAATTTCCGCCTCACGGAGATGATCCAGGACAGCCAGACCGTGCTGATCGCCAACCACACTTTCCTGCGCTATCTCGGCGTGCCGGAGGAGTTGCCCGAACTCGAAGAACACCGCGTCATTTTCGATCTGCTGTTGCAGGGCAATCCGGACGCGGCCGCGGCCGCCTTGCGCGCGCATCTGGACCGTTCGCTCGACCGCGCGCTGTCCCGGCTCAAGGTTCTGTCGGTGATCCCGATGCCGGACCTGCCGGGTTTCCTCGCGCCGACGGAGCCATAGCCGCCAGCTACGCCGCCAGGAACTGCCCCCAGCGGCGCACGAGGTAATTGTGCTCGGGCATGGTCGTGTTCCACACCGCGACGTGCGACAGGCGTTGCCAGTACGCCCCCCCATCGCGGACCGAGCCTGCCGGCACCGCCATGCGCCCGTCCGGCCCCATCAGATCCTCCCGCGCCGGCTCGCCGAGATACCAGTAAGCCCATTCGGCGGGCGAGAGGTGCGGCTGCACCGGGCTGCGCAGCGAGAAGTAATAGCCCTGCCGCGCCATCAGCGCGCCGGGCCAGCCGGACAGCCACCAGTTCAGGAAGGCGTAGGCGACATCCAGCCCCTGCCCGCGCAGATGGCTCGATAGGCCGAGGCAGCCATGCCACGCGCGATAGCCCTCGCGCGGCTGCGCGTAGCTCAGCTTGAAGCCGCCGGCGCGCAGCTCGCTCACCGTCGGCGACCACATGCTTTCGATCGCCACCTGTCCGTCGGCCATCAGCGCGCGCGCCTCCTCGGCCGAATGCCACAACGCGGCGAAATGGCCCGCGCGCTTCTTGCGGATCAGCAGCCGCATCAGTTCGTCGATCTCGTCGATGGACAGCCGTCCGACATCGCCGAACCGCGTCAGCCCCAGCGCATTGGCCGCCATGGCCGCGTCGGCGAAGCCGATGGAGGGATCGGCGATCAGCGCCACCTTGCCACGCAGCCGGTCATCCAGAACCCAGCCCCAGCTTTCCTCCGCCCCCGCCAGTTCGCGCGGCAGCGCCTCCGGCACGTAGCCGAAGCTGTCCACGTTATAGACGCTGGGCAGCACGCCGATCCGGTCGGTGGGCGTGCCGCCAAGCCGCAGATCGGCCTGCACATACAGGCTCTCCTGCGGCGTATCGCTCGGCCCGCCGTACAGGGCGCGCACCCCGATCGCCAGATCCTCGCGCAGCAGCTGGCTCCAGTTCTCCAGCCGGTTCACCCGGATCGGCTGCAACGCGCCGGAAGACCAGACGATGTCGAGGTTGTGGAACCATTGGTCCCACACGTCGTAGCTGCTCGGTTGCAGCGCCGCGCGCTGTTGCGCCGAAACCCCGTCCAGCACGATGAAGTCCAGGTCGATGCCGAGATCCTTCTGTGCCTGCCGGCGCAGCGGCTCGATCAGCGTGACGGCGGTGCCCAGCACCCGCAAGCGGGGACGCCCGCCGGTGCGGACAGCGGGCTTCGGCAAGGCGGCCTCGGTGCGCGTATTCATGGCCGCGACCCTGACCAAGCCGCGCGGCGGATGCAAGGGCACGAAACCCATTGCGTTCCGCGCGCGGCTGCTCAAGCCTGCGTCGTCCAACCGAGGAGGCCGACCGATGGC
>JAKBCB010000150.1 GCA_021808185.1 Pseudomonadota bacterium | reverse complement strand
CGGATTACGTGGCGTTCGGCGCGTTCTTCCCCACCGAGACGAAGCTGGCCCCCACCCGCGCGGACCCCGAGATCCTGCGCTGGTGGTCGGAGATCGCGGAACTGCCGAGTGTTGCCATCGGCGGCATCACGGCGGCGAATTGCGCGCCGCTCGTGCAAGCGGGCGCCGATTTTCTGGCGGTGATCGGCGCGGTGTGGAACCACCCCGAGGGGCCGGGCGCGGGTGTGCGCGCGATGAACGCGGCGATCGGGGCCGCGCGCGGCTAATCCGGCCGCAGGTAGCGCAGCACCGCCTCCACCACCATGCGCCGCTGCGAGGCGACGTGCTCGGCGGCTTGCAGGTCGCGGCCGAAGATCGCGCCCCAGGTGTGGCGGTTGCTGACGCGATAGAAGCACAGCGAGCTGATCATCAGATGCAGCTCCAGCGGGTCGATGCCTGGGCGAAACACCCCTTCCCGCTCGCCGCGCGCCAGCAGCGCGCCCAGTACGCCGATCACGTTGGCGTTGCGATCCGCGACCGAGGCCGAACCGGCCAGATGCACGGCATCGTGGATGTTCTCGATGCTGACCAGCCGCACCCAGTCCGGGTGCGCGGCGTGATAGTCGAAGCTGACTTCCACCAGCCGGCGCATCGCCTCGGTGGCGGGCAACGAGTCGAGATCGAGGCCGCGCTCGACCTCCCGCATGCCGGCGTAGGCTTCCTCCAGCACGACGCGGTAGAGGTCTTCCTTGCTGCCGAAATGGTAGTAGATCGCGGGCTTGGTGGTGCGGGTGCGGGCGGCGATGTCGTCCACCCGCGCGCCGCTGAGGCCCTTGGCGGCGAATTCCGCGCGCGCGGCCGCGATGATCGCAGCCCGCGTTGCCTCCGCGTCGCGGCCGCGCGGCGCTGGCTTCGGCATCGCCATTCCATCCGCCATGATCCGCTCCTGACTGTCCGGTCGGTCAATATCGCTTGAGCACGGCCGCGAACAAGGCTGGCGCGGTCAAAGGCCGAAGAATTCCAGATAGAGCGGCATCTGCGCTGTCAGCATCGGGGCGCCCGGATGGATGGTAAGCCGCCTTGCCTCGGCTGCGTGGAGCAGCGGCGTGATCGCGGGCTTCATGATGATGTCGCATACCACCGCGGTTGCCGGCAGCCCGTCGATGGCGAACGGCAGCGGGTCCGTTGGCCGCAGCCCGAGGGGCGTCGCGTTGATCGCGAAATCCGGCGCCGCCGGCGCTGCATCCACGGCCATGATGCGGATGGCGGGAAAATGCGGTGACAAGCGATCCGCCACGGCGCGCGCGCGCGACGGATCGACATCCTGCACGCCAAGCCACGCAACCCCCGCCTCGCACAACGCGGCGGCGATGGCAGCCCCCGCCCCGCCGGCGCCGACGAGCCACGCGGACTTTCCCCGCACCGAGTGCCCGGCGTCCGCCAAGCCCGCGACGAAGCCCAGCCCGTCCACCATGTCGCCGGTCAGCGACCCATCCGCCTCCCGCCGCACGAGGTTGACGCCGGCCGAGAGGCGGGCGCGCGGCGTCGCCCGATCCACCAGCGTCAGCATCGCCATCTTGTGCGGCACGGTGATGCTACAGCCGCGAAAATTGCCGATGCCGCGCAGCATCGCGGGCACCAGCGGCAGGTTCGCGGCCGTGACATGCAGCGGCACCCAGGTGGCGTTGATGCCGCGCGCGGCGAACAGCTCCGGCATCCGCGCCGGGGTCTGCACCTGCGCCACGGGATCGCCCACGGTCGCGAGCAGGATTGTATTGCCGTCCATGTCCACGCTCCTCCGGCCGGCCGGGGGGCTTGCACCCCCCGTGGGTGCTACGCGGCGCTTTCGAGATAGGCCGGCGCCTGGAACGGCTGGCGGCCGGCGTAGAGCAGCCCGGTCAGCAGCGAGATCAGGCAGGCACCGACCATATACAGCGCCACGTAGGTGTGCCCGCCGCCGTCCTGCATCACCAGCGAGGCGGCGATGATCGGCGTGAACCCGCCAGCGACCGCGCTGGCCAGCTGGTAGGCAAAGCCGGCACCACTGTAGCGGAACGATGCCTCGAACATCTCGGTGAACAGCGGCTGCTGCACCGAGACCACCGGGTCGTGCGAGAAATTCGCCACCACCACGAACGCGACCACGATGTACAGAAGGTTCTGGCTGTCGAGCGCCCAGAACAGCGGGAACGCCCCCAGCACGCCGATCGCTGCCCCCAGCACATAGACCGGCCGCCGGCCGATGCGGTCGGACAACGCGCCCATCGCCGGGATCAGGAAGATCGCCACCACGCCGACCGCGAGTGTCGCGTTCAGCAGGCTGCCGCGCGCGACACCGTGGCTGACACCGTAATTCAGCGCGAACACGGTGACGGTGTAGAAGCCGACCAGTTCGACGAGACGCATCCCGACGATCTTCAGGAACGCGCCCGGATGGCGCGCCAGCGCCTCGACCAGCGGGATGCGCGCTTCGTGGTGCGCCTGCTTCACCTCGTGGATGAACTCGGGCGATTCATCGACGCCGCGACGGATGATGTATCCGCCAACAACCACCAGCAGGCTGACCAGGAACGGGATGCGCCAGCCCCAGGCGAGAAACTGTTCGTTGGTCGTGGCGGCGCTGACGATGGAGACAACGCCGGTTGCGATCAGCAGGCCGGCCGAGGCGCCGACCTGGACGAAGCTGCCGAAGAACCCGCGCCGCTTTTCCGGCGCGTGCTCCACCGCCATCAGCGCCGCACCGCCCCATTCGCCGCCCACGGCGAAGCCCTGGATGAAGCGCATCGCCACCAGCAGGACGGGCGCGAACACGCCGATCTGGCCGTAGGTGGGCAGCACGCCGATGGCGGCGGTGCCGAGGCCCATCAACACCAGGGTCAGCACCAGCATCGCCTTGCGGCCGATCTTGTCGCCGTAATGGCCAAACACAATGCCGCCGAGCGGACGGGCGACGAAGCCGACGCCGAAGGTGGCAAAGGTCAGCAGCGTGCCGGTGGCGGGGCTGTCCGCGGTGAAGAACAGTTTCGGGAAGGTGAGCGCGGCGACGAGGCCATAGACGAAGAAATCGTACCAATCCATCACGGCACCGGCGAAGCTCGCCGCCGCCGCGCGGCTCGCCGAGGATTTTGCTGTGCTGCCCGCCATTGTCCCGTTCCTCCCTGTGCCAGCCTTAAGCTGGCTGTTCATCGCCTGGTCCGTTACCTGTCCCGGCCCGTGTCGCGGTGCCGGTGGGTGCTTTTGCGCCGCGCCGGCATAACTGACTGACTGGTAGGTAAAGGTCAAGGGTATTTTCGGGCGCCGAACACAAAATGGGCGGGCGCCGTGGCGCCCGCCCGAGGTTATCGCGCGACCCTGGGGGATGGGGTCACACGGGGCGTCAGCCGGGCAGCAGAACCTTGTCGATGACCTGGATCACGCCGTTGGACTGCGTGACGTCGTAGGTGGTGATGTGCGCGACATGGCCCTTGGCGTCGGCGACCTCGATGTTGTGCGGCCCGTTCATCATCACCGTCAGGGTCTCGCCGGCGACGGTCTTGAGCGTGGCGCTGCCGTGCCCGGCCACGATCAGCTTTTGCAGGGCCGCGAAATCCAGGCGGCCAGGCACGACATGATACGTCAGCACCTTGGTCAGCATCGCCTTGTTCTCGGGCTTCAGCAGACTTGGCACGGTGCCGGCGGGCAGCTCGGCGAACGCCTCGTTGGTCGGGGCGAACACGGTGAACGGCCCCTTGGTCTTCAGCGTATCGACCAGCCCGGCCGCCTTCACCGCCGCCACCAGCGTCGTGTGGTCGGCGGAGTTCACGGCGTTATCAACGATGTCCTTGCTCGGAAACATCGGCTGGCCGCCGACGATCACGGTGCTGTCCGCCATGGTCGAGGCGGAGGCGACGGCGACGCCGCCGACCAGCAGGACGGCGCCCAAGGTGGCCGGGATGATCTTGCGCAGGCTCATGGAGTGGTTCCCTCTCGGCGGGGGCGGCACCGCGCCGCCCCGTCGAAGGTGTTACGGAGGGACACGCCGAGCGGATGCGGACGACGGAGATCACACGCCCGTGATTATGCTGGCAGCCACAGCACCTGATCGATGCGGTCCGCCCCCGCCGCCAGCATCGCCAGCCGGTCGAAGCCGAGCGCGATGCCGGCGCAGGGCGGCAGGCCGGATTCCAGGGCGGCGAGGAAATCCTCGTCGAGCGGCCAGTCGGGCGCGCCGGTGATGGCGTGGCGGCGCGCCCTGTCGGCCTCGAAGCGGGCGCGCTGCTCGGCGGCGTCGGTCAGTTCGACGAAGGCGTTGGCAAGTTCGATGCCGCAGACGAACAGCTCGAACCGCTCGGCCACGCGCGGGTCGGCGGGGTCGCGCCGGGCGAGGGCGGCCTGCGCCGCCGGCCAATGGGTGAGAAAGGTCGGGTGCGCGCGGCCGATGCGCGGCTCGATGCGTTCCAGCAGCAGGCGGAAGAACAGGTCTTCCCATGTCTCGTTCTCGCGCAGGCGGGTGGCGGCGGATGCCGCCAGCGCCGCCGCGTCGTCGGCCGTCGCCAGCACATCGGCGCCGGCATGGATGCGGAAAGCGTCCGCCACGGTCAGCCTCTCCACCCCATCCAGGCGGGTCTCGATGCCACGGCAGCGCACCGCCGGCGGCAGCACGGCGCGGAGCAGTTCGGTGGTCTCGGCGATCAGGCTGGCCATGTCGGCGCCCGGCCGGTACCACTCCAGCATGGTGAATTCGGGCGCGTGCAGGTCGCTACCCTCGCCGTTGCGCCAGACGCGGGCGAACTGGAAGATCGGCCCGGCGCCGCCCGCCAGCAGCTTCTTCATGGCGAATTCGGGCGACGTGTGCAGCCACAGCCTGGTTCGCTCGCCCACGGGCGACACACGCTCGGTGGCGAAGGTGGCGAGATGCACCTCCTCGCCGGGGGTGGGCACGGCGTAGGGCGTTTCCACCTCGGTGTAGCCGCGCGCGAGGAAGAAGGCGCGCACCGCCTGGATCAGCAGCGCCCGGCGGCGCAGGAAGGGCAGCCGTGCGGCGAGGTGGTCCGCCGACCATGCAGGTTGCGAGCGCATCGGGCGCAGCCTACACGGCGCCATGCTCGATGGCACATCCCCCCGCACGCTGCGCGATGCCGACGCGCTCGTGCATGCCGGGCTGATCGGCCCGGACCGGCGCGACGCGATCGCCGCCGTGGAAGCCCGCTATGCCGTGGCGATCTCGCCTTCGGTGCAGGCGCTGATCGGCGCGCCCCACGACCCGATCGCGCTTCAGTTCGTGCCGGACGCGGCAGAGTTGCTGACCGCCCCGCACGAGCGCGCGGACCCGATCGCGGACGATGCGCTGTCGCCCGTGAAGGGCATCGTGCATCGCTATGCCGACCGCGCGCTGTTGAAGCCGTTGCTGGTCTGCCCGGTCTATTGCCGCTTCTGTTTCCGCCGCGAGCATGTCGGCCCGGATGGCGGGCTGCTCACCGAGGACGAACTTGCCGCCGCCTGCGACTGGCTGCGCGCCCACCCCGCCATCCGCGAGGTGGTGTTGACCGGCGGCGACCCGCTGATGCTGTCGCCGCGCCGCATGGCAAGCATCGTGGCGACGCTGTCCGCGATCCCGCATGTCGAGATTATCCGCCTCCACACCCGCGTCCCGGTCGCCGACCCCGAGCGGCTGACCGACGCGCTGGCCGATGCGCTGGCGACGGACAAGGCGTTCTTCCTGGTCGTCCATGCCAACCACGCGCGCGAATTTTCTGACGCCGCCCGCGCCGCGATCCGGCGCGTTCAGGCGCGCGCGATCCCGGTCCTTGGGCAATCCGTCCTGCTGCGTGGCGTGAACGACACGCCGCAAGCCCTTGAAGACCTGTTCCGCGCCATGCTGTCGGCGCGGGTGAAGCCGTACTACCTGCACCAGCTCGATCCCGCCCCCGGAACCGCGCGCTTCCATGTGCCCATCGCCGAGGGCCAGCGGCTGCTCGCCGCCCTGCGCGGGCGCGTCACCGGCCTCGCCTGGCCGACCTATGTGCTCGATATTCCCGGCGGGCACGGCAAGGTGCCGGTCGGCCCCGCGTATCTGGACGCCGACGACCATGTGCGCGACCCGGATGGGCGCCGCCACGCGCTTGCCCCACCGGCCGCTTCGGTCTAAGCACGCGCGCTCCTTGACACCCCAAGAGATACGAGAATGAAGCAGCAGGCGAACCTGATCCGTGCCGGCCAGGTGATCGAGCACGACGGCCGTCGCTGGACCGTGCTGAAGCAGCAGATCATCACCCCCGGCAAGGGCGGCGCATTCATCCAGGTGGAAATGCGCGACCTGAAAACCGGGAACAAGACCAACGAACGCTGGCGCACGGCGGACACGGTCGAGCGGCTGATGACCGAGGAAAAGGAGTACACGTACTCCTACACCGACGGCGACAACCTTGTTCTGATGGACGGCGAGACGTTCGAACAGGCGATGGTCCCCACCGCGCTGCTCGGCGATCTGGCGCCGTTCCTGCAAGACAACATGGCCGTGACCATCGATCTGGTCGAAGGCGACCCGGTGGGCATCCACCTTCCCTCCACCGTGGTGCTGGAAGTGGTCGAGGCCGACCCGGTGGTCAAAGGCCAGACCGCCGCCAGTTCCTACAAGCCCGCGAAACTGTCCAACGGCGTCAAGACCAGCGTGCCGCCCTTCGTCGAGACCGGCGAGAAGATCGTCGTCCGCACCGAGGACGCGAGCTACGTGGAGCGGTTCAAGGGCTGAACCTTCACCCATCGCGTCATCCCCGCGAAAGCGGGGAACTGGCCTGACCGCGGCATCGTGCCAGTCACCCCGCGCAACGCCGGGGTGACTGGCACGAGCCATCGACCACCTGAAAGCGCCCGCCATGGCCCCCAATCTCTCGCCGCACATGACCGTGATGCAGAACGCCGTGCAGCGGGCCGCCAAGCGGCTGCTGCGCGACTTCGCCGAGGTCGAGCAGCTTCAGGTCAGCGTCAAGGGCCCCGGCGACTTCGTGAGCCAGGCGGATCTGCGCGCCGAGCAATCGCTTCGCGACGATCTGACCAAGGCGCGGCCCGGCTACGCCTTCCTGATGGAAGAATCCGGCGCATCCGGCTCGGAGAACTGGTCGTGGCGCTGGGTGGTCGATCCGCTCGACGGCACGTCGAACTTCCTGCACGGCATTCCGCACTGGTCCATCAGCGTCGGGCTGGAGAAGCGGTTGCCGGACGGCACCTCGGAAATCGTCGCGGGCGTGGTGTATTCCCCGACCGTGGACGAAATGTTCTGGGCCGAGAAGGGTATCGGCGCGTTCCTGAACGAACGCCGGCTGCGCGTCTCCGCCCGGCGGGACATGCAGGCCGCGATGTTCGGCACCGGTATCCCCTTCGCCGCGTCCTCCTCCAAGCTGCGCCGGACCTTCGCGCGCACGCTCGACGTGGTGATGCCGCAGGTGGCCGGCGTGCGGCGATTCGGCTCGGCGGCGCTGGATCTGGCGTGGGTCGCGGCCGGGCGGTTCGACGGGTTCTGGGAACTCCAGCTCAAGCCGTGGGACATCGCGGCGGGCATCGTCATCGTGCGCGAGGCCGGCGGCTACGTGACCGACCCGCAGGGCGGCGACCCGCGCGAGCACGGCGACATCGTCGCCGCCAACACGCATCTGCATCCGCTGCTGTGCGCCGCCGTGCGCGAAGGCGCGGGGCCGGCCTGAACCGGCGCACGGCGCGCACGATTTCGCCGGCGGCTTCGTTGAGCCATCGGCAACCCTCTAGTAGGGTGCCGAAGCCCATGGTCAGACCCGTCCCCCCATCCCCTGGTCGCCTGCTCGCGGCGCTGGCGCTGTTGCTCTTGCCCGGTTCTCCGCTCGCCCCCGGCGCGCGGGCGCAGGCGGTGCAAGACCGGCCAGCGGCGACAAAGCCGGCCCCTCGCCCCTCCGGCAGCGCGGCCGCCGCGCACGCGCATCCGGTGGAGCCGGGCAAGCCGACGCAAGCCGCCAAGCCCGAGCCGCTGGTGGTGCCGCCCGCGCCGCCGCCGGCGCCGGTGCTGCCGCCCCCCATCGTCGTGCCGACGCGCGAGCCACCGCCTCCACCGCCCGTGCCCGTGAGCCCCGATGCCCCGGGCGTGGCCAGTAAGAACAACGGCGGGCTGCTTGTCACCTTCGGCCCCGGCCGCGCCGACCTCAACCCCGAGTCGAACACGGCGATCACCGCCCTCGCCCACGCGGCGCCGGGGCCGGAAGCCAGCTTTACCATCACCGCCTATGCCGCCGGCGGCGACGATCCATCGACCCCGCGCCGGCTGTCGCTCTCGCGCGCCCTCGCGGTGCGCGGGGCGCTGATGCAGGCGGGGATCGCCTCGGTGCGCATTTACGTCAAGGCGCTGGGCGCCTCCGCCCCCGGCA
>JAKBCB010000149.1 GCA_021808185.1 Pseudomonadota bacterium | reverse complement strand
AATCTCTGGAGCTATGTGGACGCGCGCGATGTCGCGCAGGCGTGCCGGCTGGGCCTGACCGCCGATTTCTCGGGTGCCGACCATTTCATCATCGCGGCGGCGGACACGGTGATGACACGGCCGAACCAGGAGCTGATGGCGGAGGTGTTCCCGGATGTCCCGCTTGCGCCCGGAACCGGGCCGTTCGAGACGCTGCTATCGATCGCGAAAGCGCGGCATGTACTCGGATTCGATCCCCAGTACACTTGGCGGAAGGCATAGGGGCGGGCTTGGGGGGCGGCCGCTTCGCCCCCCTTTGCCGTTGCGGAGCGCGCCTTAGCCTGCGGGCGTGCCCCAGCCGTTGCAGCGATCCCAGGTATCCAGCAGAACGTCGCCACCGGCGACGACGTGGTACCGGTCGTACATGGCGGCCGTCATGCACACATGATTCGGTAGCACCCGCACCCGCGTGCCGATAGGGAAGGCGGCGAGCAGATCCGGGTCCGGCATTTCGACCACGCCATGTTCCTGAAACACCCGATCGACGCGCAGCAGCGCGCGCGGCGCCTCGCCCGTCTCGTGCAGAACCAGGCCGAAACCAGCATCCAACGGCATCCCGGCGGTACTGCGGTCCTTGGACAGAGCGAGGGCGCCCGCGTCGATCACGATCCGGTTCGGGTCACGGCGATGCCCGATGACGGTGGCCAGCACCGAGACGGCCAGATCCTCGATCGCGCAGGACGCAATCTGCGCCTGGAACAGATCGCCGAACATGTAGACGCCACAGCGTATCTCGGTCACGCCGTCGCAGACCGGACCGTGGAGCGCGGTCGGGGTGGAACCGACACTGACCTCTGGGCACTCAAGCCCCGCGCCGCGCAGGCGGTGTGCCGCGAGCACCGCGCCGCGTGCCTCGTCCGCGCCGATGGCCGCGACGCCCGCGATCGAGCGTGCCGCGTAGGACTGGCCCGCATGCGCCATCACGCCGCACAGCCGCGCGCCGTCGGCACCGCGCAACGCCTCGCCCACGTCCATGAGGGCCTTTGACTCCGGGTGCACGCCGCCACGCGCCTCGCCCACGTCGATCTCGATCATGACCGGGAAAATCATGCCACGCGCCGCGCCGTACGCGGCGATTGCGGCGGCAACGCCAGGCGAATCGACGATCACAGTCGCCGTGACCCCGCGACGCAGCAGTGCGGCCACACGGTCCAGCTTGTCCGGCACGATGCTGACGGCATAGAGCATGTCCGTGATGCCATGACCCGCGAAATACTCCGCCTCGGTCAATGTCGAGACGGTGATGCCGCCGAAGTTCCCGGCCAAGGCGTACCGTGCAACGTCGATCGATTTCGCCGTCTTCATATGCGGTCGCAGCCGAAGACCGCGCGCGGCGACATGGTCGGTCATGCGTGCCGTATTGCGCGCCAGCAAATCGCGATCCAGCACCAGGGCCGGCGTCGCGACATCGCGAAGGTGCATGCTCATCGCCGTCGCGCCGGGAAAACCATGACTTTGGGGCTCCAGCCGGCGTCCTCGTCCACTGGGTAGAACGGGCGGCGAATGTTGTGGAACGCGAAGCGCGTCAGCACCGGGGAGCACAAACCCGGGCCGTCCACTTCCACCACCTGCTCGGGGCCGAAGAACTCGTCGAAGCCGGAGCGGAAATGCCCGCGCGATTTCACCACCACCACGCGCGCGCGCGCCAGATCGAGGCCGAGCATCTCGAAGAACACCGGATCGGCGCATTGCGTGCGGATGGTATTGGCCACCACTTTGATGCCTGCCACGTCGAGCAGCGCGGTCGGCCCAAGGTCCATGACCCGACCAGCATAGATGCCCCGCCGGCCGACGCATTCGCCGTCAAGCACCCGCTCGACGGTCGCCTCGATGTCCAACCTTCCGGCCTCCTTGTCGTCGCTGTCGCGGTTCAGGCTGGCCGTGAATGACCGTCCCTCCCCGCAGGCCATTGCATCGCGAACCAGGGCCGGGTCGTGGAACAGTCCGAGCAGGGCGCCGCGCACGCCCCGGTTGAGCAAGTGGCGCAAAATCGCCGTGGTGTTGCCAAGCCCCCCGCCGCCGGGATTATCCGCCACGTCCGCGAGGATGATGGCGCGGCGCTCCGGGATGTTCGCCACCTGCCAGCATTGCTCGGCCGCGTCGGCGAGGCTCGTCAGCTTCGGTCGATACCGCTGCCGGTCGTTCCACGCCTGGCGGGCAAGGATGTCCACGCTGCGCACCGCCGGCCCCGATGCGCCGAGCGACGTGGCCAGGATCGACATGCCGTTCTTGTCCGTGTCGCCATAGGCGAAGCCCGGAAACAGCGAGACGTTGGCGACATCGCCCCGGATATGTGCGGCGGCGGCGCGCGTCAGATCCCCAAAAGGTCCGCTATCGGTCAGCAGCGTGACCGTCGGCGCGACCAGCGGCAGGCGGGCGAATGCGGTGTGCAGCGTCGCGCCGTGCCATATCGCGCGCATCAGCCCGGCTGCCTCCGCGCCGCGTGGGATCATGTCCACGTGCGGGTTGGTACGGTAACCCACGATCGCATCGGCTTCTTCCACCATGCGGTCGGAAATGTTCGCGTGCAGATCCAGCGTCACGATCACGGGAACCGAAGCACCGACCACACGCCGCACCATGGCGAACATCTCGCCGTCCGGATCGTCGATCTCGGTGGTGATCATCGCGCCGTGGTTGGCGATGTACACACCATCCAGCGGCAGTGCCGCCTCCAGCCGCTGCCGCATCGCGTCGAGCGTGTCGCGATAGAAGGCGTGGTCGATCGGCCCCCCGGCCTCCACCCGCCCGACCAGGATCGGCACTGGCTGCCAATCCGTGTTGGCCGTCATGTCCTGGGCGAACCCGAGCATCTCGGACATCACGGCGGACGCCGACTTGTCGAGTTCGGCGACGAGTTCCGGGCCCGCGAGATAAAGCCGGTCCAGAAAATCCTCGCGCGTGGTGGTCGGCGCTAAGCGGTTGCTTTCCAGCATGAGCCCAAGCAACGCGACGCGTTTCGGGCTTGCCGTGGCATTCATTGTCATGGCCCGGACGCTAACAGCGCCATCACCGGCCGGTCCAATGCCGGAAACGCCTGACCCGATGCGACTATGGCATCGACGGGGTCTGGGTGACCGAGCGCCAGAATGCCTCCGCCGGCGCGCTCAGCGGGTCACGCGGGCGAAACAGCGTGATGTCAACGTCGAGGTCCCAGCGTGCGGGGCCCGCGCGCACGAACACGCCGGCCTCCAACTCGCGCGCGACATCGCTCTCGGGCAGCCATGCGAAACCGCGCCCGTCCATCACCATCGAGCGCAGCACCGCGGCCAGATGCGAGACGAACTGCGGTTCCAGCCGTATCCGGGTCTCGGTGTGCCGGAGCTTGTTTTCCAGCGCCCGGCCGATGGCCGAGGTCTCCGCATAGGCAAGATAGCGCGGCGGTCGTTGAGCCGTCTCATCGAGTGAGTCGATCGGTTTGCCCTCGGCATCCGGCCGACAGACCGGCACGAGCCGGTCGGAGCCGACCGAGACAGACAGGAAATGCCGGGCGTCGAGGCCGATATCCACGGAGGGATGGGTGTGGCAGAGCATGAAATGGCAACTGCCCTGTTGCAGCATCTGCACGCACATCGCCGCGTGCCCGGTGTCGAGGCGGATATTGCCGATGCCGCCGCGCAGTTCCATCGCCGCGATCCAGCGGGGAAAGAAGGTCAGCGACAGGCTGTGGGTTGCGGCGAACTTGACGACCCCGGCGGCATTGGCGGAACCGAAGCGGACCTCCTCCCGGCCTTGATAGAGGCGGCGGACGATTTCCTCCGCAACGCCACGGAATTGCTTGCCGGCCTCGGTCAGGCTGACAGGCTGCCCCGCGCGTTCGAACAGCGGCGCGCCGAGCCACTCTTCCAAGGCCTTGATGCGGCGGCTGAACGCCGGCTGGGTCGTAAACCGCAACGCCGCCGCGCGTGAGAAGTTGCGCGTGTCCACGAGTGTCAGGAAGTCTTCCAGCCAACGCAATTCCATCCCGGCAGCATGCGTGTTTCGGCCCGTGGCGGCAACAGGATCCGGTCGGGCTTATCCCCGGCTTTCGCCGACGGTGGTTGAATTATCCTGAGCGCAAGCCAGGCAAACTTTGCGCTGGCGGACGCATCGTCGGTCCATTAAGCTTTCGTCTCAAGGTTGAAAGTTTCGTGTGGCGAGAATGGACGAGACCGCAATCACTATCGAAATGATCGCCGCGGCGGAACGCCTGGCCGGGGTTCACTACACCGAGGCCGAGCGCACACAGATGCTCGACAACCTCGCAGCACAGCTCGATCTGGCCCAGCAGCGCCGGCGCGTGGCGCTGCCCCGCGCGCTCGCCCCGGCCACGCGGTTCGACCCGCGACTGCCCGGTTTCACCATGCCGCGGGTCGGCGCGTTCGTGCCGGCGACGGAAGCCCCCCCGCCGCTGCCCGACGACCCGGCGGATATCGCGTACGCCCCGGTCGGGATGCTGGCCGGCTGGGTGCGCGCCGGCGTGCTGTCCTCGCGCCGGCTGACCGAGATTTATCTGGAGCGCATCGCGCGCATCGCGCCGGCGCTGGAATGCTTCGTGACCGTGACCGCCGATCTGGCGCGGGCGCAGGCCGACAGCGCGGACAAACTGCTCGCGGCCGGTACCTATCTTGGGCCGCTGCACGGCATTCCCTGGGGCTGCAAGGACATCCTGGACACGGCCGGCATCGCCACCGGCTGGGGCGCCGAGCCATGGCGGGACCGCGTGCCGGACGCCGATGCAACCGTGGTCCGGCTGCTGACCGCGGCGGGTGCCGTGCTGCTGGGCAAGCTGACCGTCGGCGCGCTGGCCTATGGCGACATCTGGTACGGCGGGCGCACCCGCAATCCGTGGAACACCGAGGAAGGATCGAGCGGGTCGAGCGCGGGGTCGGGGGCGGCCACCGCCGCCGGGCTGGTCGGGTTCAGTCTGGGCACGGAGACGCTCGGCTCGATCGTGGCACCCTCGACGCGCTGCGGCACCACCGGGCTGCGGCCGACCTTCGGCCGTGTTCCGCGCACCGGGGCGATGCCGCTGTGCTGGACGCTCGACAAGATCGGCCCGATGGTGCGCGCGGTGGACGACGCGGCGCTGGTCCTGAACGCACTGAACGCGGCCGACCCGGCCGACCCGTGCAACATCCCGGCCCCCTTCGGCTACGATGCCGCCGCCCCCGTCGCCGGAATGCGGGTCGGCTATTATCCGGCCGACTTCGAGGGTGAGGGCACCGACGATCTGGACCGGGCGGCGCTGGATAAGCTGCGCGCGCTGGGCGTCGATCTCATCGCGCTGCAACGGCCCGAGCTGCCCTATGGCGCGCTGATGAGCACGCTGTTCGCCGAGGCCGCCGCGTCGTTCGAGGAGATGACGCTGACCGACCAGGACGACACGCTGACATGGCAGGAGCCAGGGTCCTGGCCAAACACGTTCCGCAAGGCGCGATTCCTGACCGCGATCGACCACATCCAGCTCGACCGGCTGCGCCGGCGCGTGATGCAGGACATGGACGCGGCGTTCCAGGGCGTGGAGGCGATGGTCGGGCCATCGCTCGCCGGGCCGATGCTGATCATTACCAACTACACCGGGCATCCCTGCCTCGTGCTGCGCAGCGGCTTTGCCCAGCGTGAGACGCGCAGCCCGCTGTCGCTCGCGCGCGCGCGGCTTGACCAGGGCACGGCGGGCACCGGGGCTTTACATACCGTGCCGCACACCATCTGCCTGTATGGGCGTCTGTTCGACGAGGGCACCATTCTGCGCCTCGGCCGCGCGTTGGAAGCGGCATTCGCTGTTCGGGATCGCCGCCCGCCGGTCGGCTGACACAAGGTCCGTTGCAATAGGAGCGATAAACGATGAATGACGCCCACCTGACGCGCCGTGGCCTGCTTGCCGGAACCGCCGCCATCGGCGCGGTCGGCGCATTCGGTGTGCGCCGGGCGGCGGCACAGACACCGAACAACGTGCTGGTGATCGGCCACGTCGCCGAACTTCAGACGCTCGACCCGGCGCAGGCCGTCACCATCAGCGACTTCCGTATCCTGGCAAACATCTACGAGGGCTTGCTGCGCTACAAGGACGAGAGCCTCGATGTCGAGCCGGGCCTCGCGGAATCCTGGACGGTCAGCCCCGATGCCAAGACCTACACGTTCAAGCTGCGCCAGGGCGTGAAGTTCCACGACGGCACGGATTTCAACGCCGAGACGGTGAAATTCAACTTCGACCGCGTGACCGACAAAGACCATCCCTATGCCAACACCGGGCCGTTCCCGTTCGTGTTCACCCTCGGGCCGATCGAGAAGACCGAGGTGGCGGACCCGTTCACGGTGATCATCCACCTGAAGGAACCGTACTCGCCGATGCTGACGATGCTGGCCGGTGCCATCGGCGGCCTCGCCGGCATCTCGCCCGCCGCCGTCAAGCAGTACGGCAAGGACTTTGCCCGCCACGGCGGCGGCACCGGCCCGTTCAAGTTCGTGCTGTGGGAAAGCGGGCAGCGTTTCGTGCTGGAGGCCAACCCGGCCTGGTGGGCCGGCAAGCCCAAGCTCGCCGGCCTCGTGTTCCGGCCGATCATCGACGAAAACGCCCGCGTCTCCGAAATGCTCTCTGGTGGCACGGATATCACCATCGAGGTGCCACCGGACAACATCGCCACCTTCACCGCGTCGAAGAACTTCATGTTCTACGAGCAGACCGGGCCGCATCTGTGGTACCTGATGTTGAACTGCAAGGAAAAGCCGTTCGACAGCAAGCTGGTGCGGCAGGCGGCGAACTACGCGATCAACAAAGACGCGCTCGTCGGCGAAATCCTGAAGGGCACCGCGACCGTCGCCGCGGGGCCGACGCCGCCCGCGTTTACCTGGGCACATGACAACGACCTCAAGCCGTATCCGTACGACCCGGCGAAGGCCAAGGCGCTGCTCGCCGAAGCGGGCTATCCGAATGGCGTGGACGTGACCTTCTACGTCACCGAAAGCGGATCGGGCATGTTGTCGCCGATCCTGATGGGCACGGCGATTCAGGCCGATCTTGCGGCGGTCGGCATTCGCGCGAAGATCGAGACCTACGAATGGAACACGTTCCTGGGCAAGATCATCCCCGGCATGGAAGGCAAGGCCCAGGTCGCCGAGCTGTCGTTCATGACGCAGGACCCGGACATGCATCCGTTCCTGGCGCTGCGCACCGGCGCGCCGGTGAACTCCGGCCGCTACAGCAACCCGAAGGTGGATGCCCTGATCGACGCGGCGCGCACCGAGCCGGACACGGCGAAGCGCGGGGCGCTGTACAAGCAGATGCAGGATCTCCTGGCCGACGACGCGCCGTGGGTTTTCGTCTGCAACTGGAAGCAGAACGCGGTCTCCACCGCGGCGGTGAAGGGTTTCAAACTGCATCCTTCGTTCACCACGCGCTTCTGGGACACGTCCAAGGCGTGACGGGCGCGCGGGCTTTCCCCCTTCCCTCGTGGAAGGGGGACCGCGGCCAGGGCGCGGCATCGCCATGAGCTATATCCTGCGGCGCCTGCTGCTGATCGTGCCGGTGCTGTTCGGCGTGACGGTGCTGGTGTTCCTGGTGATCTCGCTGGTGCCGGGCGACCCGGCGAAGGCGATCCTGGGCACGTTCGCGACACCGGACGCGGTGGCCCAGGTGCGGCACGACCTCGGGCTGGATCGCAGCCTGCCGGTGCAATACGCCATCTGGCTCGGGAACCTGCTGCAAGGCGATTTCGGCCGCTCCTACATCCTGCACAAGCCGGTGATCGCCGAGATCATGGCGCGCCTGTTCCCCACGCTGCTGCTGGCCGGCGTGGCGCTGGTACTGTCGTCGGTGGTCGGCATCCTGCTCGGCGTGGTGGCGGCGGTCCGGCAGAATTCATGGCCGGACAAGGTGATCACCGTCGCGGTGCTGGTGGGGATCTCCACGCCCTCGTTCTGGCTCGGCATTCTGCTCATCTTCTGGTTCGGCGTCCGGCTCGAATGGCTCCCGGTCGGTGGCATGCGGGAGATGTTCGGCGGTGGAAGCCTACTCGACGTGGCGCGCCATCTGGTGCTGCCCGCGTCCGCGCTGGCGGCCGTCGCGGGGGCGGTGCTGGTGCGGCTGACGCGCGGGGCGATGCTGGAGGTCATGCGGCAGGACTACGTGCGCACGGCGCGCGCCAAGGGGCTGCCGGAAAGCCGCGTGATCTTCGTTCACGCCTTCCGCAACGCGCTGGTCGGCATCGTCCCGGTGATCGGGCTGGAGGCCGGCTTCGTGCTTGGCGGCGCCGTTTATATCGAGACGGTGTTCCAGTGGCCTGGCATCGGCCGCATGCTGGTCTCCGCGATCTCGACGCGCGACATTCTGCTGGTGCAGGGCGGCGTGCTGGTGATCGCGTTCGCCTACGTCATCATCAACCTGCTGGCCGAC
>JAKBCB010000148.1 GCA_021808185.1 Pseudomonadota bacterium | reverse complement strand
CGCGGCTGGTTGGCCACGATCAGCACGCTGTCCATGCGGTCCAGCGGCACCACGCGCACGAGGCCCGCGAGCGCGCCGCCGCTCTGGCTTTTGAACGTGTCCTGCATGGCCGAGGCGAAGTCCTTGGCGTTGCCGTTCGGCACCGGCAGCAGCGCGTAGGATTGCCCGGCCAGCGCATCGACATCGAAGCTCTGCGCCAGCGCCAGCAGCGTGCCGCGCGTGGCCGGATCGCCGCTGATGAGCAGCGCGTTGCGCCCCGGCTCGGCGGCGATCTTGGCCGTGGTGCCGGCGAACGGGGTCAGCAGCTTGGCCAGCGGCTCGGCCGAGGCGTAGCGCAGCGGCAGCACCACGCCTCCGGCCGAGGTGTCGCTGCCGGCGATGCCGGCATTCGTGGCCTCGGCCACCGGGACGATGCGGTAGATGCCGTTGGACTCCACCATCGCCGCCGCGTTCTGGCCGAGCAGCACTTGCAGCGTCTGCAACAGTTTCGCGCGCGGGATCGGGGTGGCGGTGTGGAAGGTGGCGGTGCCCTTCACCGCCGGGTCGATGGTGAAATTCTCGTGCAGCGCGTTGCCGAGGATCTGCGCCACCACCTCGCGGATGTCGGTGTCGGCGAAGTCGAGCGAGACTTCGCCGCCGCCCTCCTGGATCACGCCGGGCCGGGCGGCGCCCCCCTGCGCCGCGCCATAGGCGAGTTGTGCCGGCGGCGTGCGTTCCGGCGCGCCGACCGAGCCGCTGACGCGCGGCGACGCCTCGCCATTGGCGCCAGCCGCCGGCAGCGGGGTCAGGCTCGGTTCGACCGGGCGCACGCACGCGGCCAGGGCGAGCAGGGGGATCAGCTTGATGAGCGAGCGGGTACGACGTGTCACGGGCTAATCGGACCCTTCCTGGGTGGCGGGATTGCGCAGCCCCTGCATGCCGCGCGCGAGCGGGGTGCCGGGGCGCGGGTTGAGCAACGTGGCGCGCTGCTGCGGCGATAATGGCGCGCCGGGAAGCAGGCCGCTTGGCAGCGTGCCCGGCGGCAGGCCGGGAGGAATGGCGGGCGCGGGCGGGGCGGGGGCGGCAAGCGTGCTGCGCGTGGCGGCATCGGCGACCGGCGTTACCACGCGCTCGCCGTCCGGCCCGGTGACGGTCACCTGGCCGGGGGCGATCGCACGCACCGTGTAGGCACCGAGCGTCTTGCCCTCGGCGACCGCGACCGGCCTCGCGCCGTCGGGGCCGGCGAAGATCGCGGTGCGGCCGAACGGGCCGATCACCACGCCGGTCAGGCGCGGCAGCCCGCCCTGCGCGGGTCCGCCGCCGGACGCCGCCGACACCGGGGTCGGCCGCCGGTCGCGGCTGAACAGCGGGCGGGCCAGGGCCGTTGCCACCCACTGGTCGGTATGGTCCTCCGGGTCCTCCGAGGCGGCGCGCGCCTGGGCGCGCGGGGCATGGCGGATCGGCACGATCCCGGTCTCGTCCACCGCCGGGCGCGCGGCGTCCAGTTCCAGCACGATCACGCCGCCCAGCGCGCAGGCGAGCAGCGCCAGACCGAGGAAGGCGGGGCGGCGGCTCATGGCGCGCGTCCAGTGTCGGCTGCCGGGGCCGGCGGTGCGGGCGCGTTTCCCGTGGTCGCCACGCGGAACGCCAGCACGGTGAAGGAAATATCCAGCGCCGGCTCGCGCAGCTTCTCGGCCGCGGGCTGCGCGCGGATTTGCAGGTCGTCGATGAACATGCGCGGCGTCGCGCGTTCGATATCCTGCAACAGCCGGACCAGCACCGGCCATGTCGCGTCCACCGCCACGCGCAGCGCCACGCGCCGGTAGGCGCCCACCTGTTCGGCCGGCAGCGCCTCGGTGCTGCTCAGATGGCCACCGGCACTGTTGGACATGCCTTCGATCAGGCTTTGCAGCGCAGCCCCGGCCAGCGCGTCCGATGCGCCGGCCAGGGTGGCGGCGGCAGGCGGCGCGTCGTGCGACCGCGCCGCCGCCTCGCGTTGCAGTTCCGGCAGCGAGGCCGCGATATCGGCCATGCGCGTGGCCAGCGCCGCCCGGCGCCCCAGCGTGTCGGCGCGGTCCGCGTACGCCGCCAGCAGCGGCTGGCCGGCGGCGAGCCAGACCGAGGCGAGCACGATGCCGGCGATGCCGAGCGCCAGTACCCGGCCGCGCGCCCCCTCGGGCAGGGCCAGCGCCATCAGGGTGCGACCTCCGCCTTGATCGAGAACAGGTCGGTGCCGTTCTCCGCCCGCGTCACTGGGGCGGCAAAGGCGGCGTTGCGGATGGTGGGATCGGTCGAGAGCGTGGTCAGCAGCTTCGCCGCCGCCGCCGACTGGCCCTCGAGCGTCACCTGCCGCTTCTGCACCGTCAGCGCCGTCAGATGCGTGTCGTCGGCCAGGATGTCCGTCAGCGTCGCCAGCGCGTGCAGCGCGTCGCCGACGCGGGCGCGTTCGGCGCCGATCGCGTCGCTGCCGGCGGCGGCGGCGGCCATGCGGGTGCGCAGCGCCTCCGCCTCGGCCACGCGCGGCTTGAGGTCGGCGATGCGCGCCTCGACCTCGGCGCTCGCCTGAGCCTGCAACCAGAACGGCAGGGCCAGGGCCACCACCGCGAGCACGGCGCAGGCGATGGCGGCGGCGGAGAGCATCGTGTCGGCCCAGCGGCCGCGCCGGCGGTCCGCGCGGGACAGCGGGATGCGCCGGGCCTCGCCGCCGGGCGCCGCCGCCTCCAGCATGCCGGGTGCCAGCTTCAACGCCGCCATCGCCGCCAGCGCCGGGACGATGCGCGCGCGCGGCACCAGCGAGATGCCGAGCGAGAGCCGCCCCTGCGCGCGGTCGCGCCGGCGCACGGTCGCGGCGAAGAACACCTCATCGGCGGCGAACGGGGTGAAGCGGTCCATTTCGTAGCGCACCACGCGCTCCAGCCCTTGTTCGGCGGCGAGCGGCAGCGTGACCTCGCGTTCCAGCAGCAGCCCGGCCGGCAGGCGCAGCACGGTGGCCGGCGGCCGGCGGTTGCCCAGCATTTTGCGCGCCTGCCGCAGCCCCGCCTCGTCCAGCGCAAAGCGGCCGAGCGAGGCTTCCTTGTGGTCGCGCCGGGCGAACAATTCGGCGGTTCCGGTGCCTTCGGACCAGGCCAGCACAATGGCGTTGGCCGGCCCCGCGTCGCGCTCGCGCCAGCTTGCCGGCACCAGCCCCAGCATCTGCCGGAGCCACCAGGAGACGATCTCGTTCAGCATCGCGTGCCGGAGTAATCCTTTCACGGGACGGAGTCGGCCGGCACGGCGGCCGCGGCCGGCGCCGCAGCATAGCAAATTCCAGCCCGTCCCACGCGCTAAGACGCGAAGCGGGATCGGCGCGTCAAGTGTCGTTTCAGCGAAAGCGTCGCTGGCCGCTCGCCCCGGCTATTGCTGGTTGCGCGAGCGCATCGGCGCCGCCTCGATCGCGGGCCAGTGGCGGCGGTCGTCCGGCGGGAACACCAGCGTCATGCGAACCAGCGCCGGCACCGAGGGCAGATCCCAGCTATCCACCCAGCCGCCGCCCTGGTCCGGCCAGCGGAGGTATTTGAACTCGATGCGGTCCAGACCTTCCAGCAGCACCGATTCCTCGGGCTTGGCGGGCTTGGTCAGGCGTTCGGCGTGCGGATGCGCCACCCAGCGCAGCACCAGCCGGTGCGCGGCATCGACACCGAGTCCGACCTCCGCCTCGCGCGTCGGCAGGCTGGGCGCCTTCACCGGCAGGCGCGTCTGGAACTCCAGGCGGCGCGGCTGGCCGTGGAATGTCGGCGGCTCGTTCGGCTCGCCGGGGTCGGCTTGTGCCACGATCTCGCGAAGCAGCCGCTCGGCGCCGTCCAGGTCGGCGCGGCGGTCCACCAGCTTCGCCTCGCTGTCCCAGGCGCGCAGGCCGAAGCGCACGCCCTCGGCCAGCCCCAGCAGCAGAAAGCCGAGCACCACCAGCGCCACCAGGATTTCCAGCAGCGTGAAGCCGGCCTGCGCCGTTCCCGGGCGTGTCATCGGCCGGACTGGGCCGCGAGGCCAAGGCGCGCGGAATCCAGCTGCACCTGCCGCTCCCCGCCGTCGGCCGCCCAGGTCTCGACCACGCTGACCGCATACAGCGTGAGCCGCGCCTGCGGCATCGCCGGGTCCTCATCCAGCCCGCGCGGGACGGCGACGGTGCCGGCGGGCTTGATCGTGACCTTCCAGTGGAAGCCGCGCCCGTCGTCGCCGGAGGCCTCCCGCGCGGTGATGCCGAGCACGCCGACCGCGGCCAGATGCGAACGCGCGAGCGACAGCGCCTCCTGGTAATGGCTCGCGGTTGTGGTGGCGCGCAGCCCGCCGAGCGCGGCATCGAACATCACCCCCAACGCCAGTGCGGCGATCACGAAGGCGATGAGGACTTCGAGCAGGGTGAAGCCGCGCTCACTTGCCATCGGCCACGCTGACCCGCCCGGTAAGCCAGTCGATGCCGATCTCGGTGCGGCGCTTGCCGTCCGCCAGCACGATGCGCCCGCCATTCGATCCGCCGTCCGGGGTGAAGCGGATGCCGGCCGGCTTGTCGCCCGGCTCGCCCATCGGCCCCGCGACGGCGGTCAGCGCGAGGTCGGGCGGCAGGTGCAGCGTGGGGCCGCCCTCCACCGCGATGCTGCCGCGCGCGCCATCGACGGCGACGCCGACCGGCCGGTTGCCCGCGATGGCGCGCCCGCGCGCGCCGCGCAGCGCCTCGACCACGCTTGCCACCTGTCCGCGCACGCTCGGCCCATGGCTGTTCGACGGCCCGCGCGCGGCCACGATGCCGGCGACCAGCCCCAGGATGGCCAGCACGACGATGACTTCGAGCAGCGTGAAGCCGGCCTGGGCGGGCCGCCCCGCGCGCGGTTCAACCCGCCAGGTCATTGAGGCTGAGCATCGCCAGCAGCAGCGAGGCGACGATCCCGGCGATGGCGGCGCCGATCAGGATGGTGATGACCGGCACCAGCAGCGAGACCAGCCGCTGCACGCCGAGGCGCGTGTTCTCCTCGTGGATCTCCGCCGCGCGCAGCGCCATGGGGCCGAGCTGCGCCGTCTCCTCGCCCAGGCGCAGCAGATAGATCGTGCGCACCGGGAACAGCCCGGATTCGCCCAAGGGGCGCGACAGGCCGGCGCCGCCCTTGGCGCTCAGCGTCGCCGCCTCCAGCGCCGCCTCCGCCGCGCGGTTGCCGACCGCCTCGCGCACCGTCTCCAGCGCCGCGATAAGCGGCATGCCGTTGCTGACCAGCGTGCCGAGGGTGCGCGAGAAGCGCGCCGCCAGCGCCTCCTTGGCCAGTGTGCCGATCACCGGCAGGCGCAGCAGCAGCCGGTCCCACGCCAGCCGCACGCCCGGCCGGGTCAGCGCCTGCCGGATCGCCAGGATCAGCAGGATCACGCCCAGCAGCATGAACAGCCCGTACCGGCCGACGATGTCGCCCGCGTCGATGAGGATTTGCGTCGATCGCGGCAGGGCGGCGCCGTTCTGCTCGAACAGCGGCACGAATTGCGGCAGCACCTGCGTGAGCAGCAGCGCGATGGCGCCGATGGCGGCCACCACCAGCAGCGCCGGGTAGATCATCGCGGACGTGATGGTGGCCGAGAGGCTGCGGCTGCGCTCCAGCAACAGCGCCAGCCGGTCCAGCGTGGACACCATCGCGCCCCCGGCCTCGCCCGCGCGCACCAGTCCGATATACAGCCGGGAGAAGCTTCTCGGGTGCCGCCCAAGCGCCACCGCGAACGAGGTGCCGTCGCGCACCGCCGCGCGCAGGCTGTCGGTGACGGCGCGCACGCGCGGGTTCGGCGCGGTATCGACCAGGAAGCGCAGCGCGCGGTCCAGATCCTGCCCGGCGCCGAGCATGATCGACAATTCGCGGGTGAAATTGGCGACTTCCTGCGCGCTGAGCCGCGCCGCGCCGCCGAACTCCATGGCCAGCAGGCCGGCGAGGAAGCCGCTGCCCGCCGGTTCGGCGCGCACCGGGATGTGGCCCTGCCGGCGCAGTGCGGCGATGGCGGCGGCCTCGTCGGCGGCCTCGATCACGGCGCGCACGGTCTCGCCGGCCGGGGTGATGGCGGTGGTGCGGAAACTGGGCATCTAGCGAGTCGCCGCTTGGGCAGGCGAGGCCACCCTCACGCCTCGACGGCGCGGATGCTGCGCATGACTTCCTCGATGGTGGTCACACCCTCCAGCGCCGCCGCCATGCCGGAGTCGAACATCGTCTCCATGCCGGCGGCCACGGCCGCCTTCTCGATCTCGCTGTGCTCGGCGTGCGCGAAGATCAGGTGCTCGATGGTCGCGTCCGGTTGCAGGAACTCGGCGATGGCGAGCCGCCCGCGATAGCCGGTGCCGCGGCATTGCGGGCAGCCGACCGGATGCCAGAGCATGACCGGCCGGTGATTGGTCCGCCGCGCGAGGTCGAAGCGTTCGACCATTTCCGGCGCCGCTTCCTCCTCCCGCTTGCAGGCGGCGCAGAGGCGGCGGACCAGCCGCTGCGCCAGCACGCCGCGCAGCACGGCGGTCAGCAGATAGTCCTCCAGCCCCATGTCGCGCAGCCGGGTGATGCTGGCGGCGGCCGAGTTGGTGTGCAGGGTCGAGAGCACCAGATGCCCGGTCAGCGCCGCCTGCACCGCGATCTGCGCGGTTTCCAGATCGCGGATTTCGCCGACCATGATGACATCCGGGTCTTGCCGCAGGATCGAGCGCAGCAGCGAGGCGAAGGTCAGGCCGATCTGCGGCTTGACCTGGATCTGGTTGATGCCGCGCAACTGGTATTCGATGGGGTCTTCCACCGTCACCACCTTGCGGGTGACGGAATTGAGCGCGAGCAGTCCGGAATACAGCGTCGTCGTCTTGCCCGAGCCGGTCGGGCCGGTGACGAGCACGATGCCGTTCGGCAGGTTCAGCGCCTCGGTGAGTTTCGCGATCACGCCCGCCGGCAGACCCAGCTTGGCGTAGTCGAAGGCGACGGCGGTGCGGTCGAGCACGCGCATCACCACCGTCTCGCCCCACAGCGAGGGGATGGTGGAGACGCGGAAATCCACTTCCTGCCCGCGCACCGCCAGCTTGATGCGCCCGTCCTGCGGCAGCCGCCGCTCGGCGATGTCGAGCTTGGCCATGATCTTGATGCGCGAGGTGATGGCCGGGGTCAGGCGCACCGGCGGGCTTTCCGCCTCCTGCAACACGCCGTCGTAGCGGTAGCGCACGCGCAGGCGGTCCTCGAACGGCTCGATATGGATGTCCGAGGCCTGGGTTTCGACCGCGCGCGAGATCAACTGGTTGACGAGGCGGATCACCGGCGCCTCGCTGGCCAGATCCTTCAACCGCTCGGCGTCTTCCTCCAGCGGCGCGCCATTGTCCTCGCCCGCCGCCGCCTCCTCGGTGTCCTCGTCGCGGTACAGCCGGTCGAACGCCGCCTCGATCTCGATGGGCACGGCGATGTCCACCACCACGCGCCGCCCGGTCGCGGCGGAGATCGCGGCCGGGATGAACGGGTCGAGCGGGTCGGTGGCGGCGACGACCAGTGCGTCGTCCTCCATGGCGATGGGCAGCGCGCGGGCGGTGCGCAGGAAGCGGGCGGTCAGCCGCTCGGGGAACAGCTTCTCCTCCGGGTAGCGGTCCGGGGTGACGATGCGGGCGCCGAGCAGGGCGGCATAGGCTTCCGCCAGCCCGCGCTCGGTCACCAGGCCGAGCTGGATCATCACGCTGTCCAGCCGCTGGCCGCTTTCGGCCGCGACGCGGCGTGCGCGCTCGATGGTCTTGTGGTCGCAGTGCCCCTGCTCGATCAGCAGCAGGGCCAGCGCGTCCAGCGCCTGTTCGGGAGTCCGTCCGGCAGTTATCGCGTCCACATCATCCTCGTGCGCGCCCCGGGCGCCCGGCGGACTATTGTTCCACCTCGCCGCCCCATGGCAAGTGACACCACCGCCACGGGAGAACAAGTTTGGCCCAGGCTTGGTTCGCGCTGCTGGCGGCCCCGTTCGCCGGCAGCCTCGCCTTTGCCCTGGTCCGCCGGCTGCCGCGCGAGGCGCCCGACCTGTGGGGCCGCTCCCGCTGCGAGGCGTGCGGGCACGCGCTGGGGCCGCTGGAACTGGTGCCGATCGCAAGCTACCTCGCCCAGCGCGGGCGGTGCCGGGCGTGCGGCGCGCGCATCGCCCCCGCGCATCTGGCGGCCGAACTCGCCTGCGTGGCGATCGCGGGCGCGGTGGCGGTGGCCGGGGCGGACGGGCTGGAGCTGTGGGCGGGTTGCGGCCTGGGCTGGACCCTGCTGGCGCTGGCCTGGATCGACTGGGAGACATTGCTGCTGCCGGACGTGCTGACGCTGCCGCTGCTGGTGGCCGGGCTGGCGGTGGCGTGGGCGGATATGCCATGGGCGCTGACCGACCGCGCGCTGGGGGCAATCCTGGGCTACGCGGGGCTGCGGCTGGTCGGCGCGCTGTACCGGGCGCTGCGCAAGCGGGACGG
>JAKBCB010000147.1 GCA_021808185.1 Pseudomonadota bacterium | reverse complement strand
GAAATGCCAACTGGTGATGCCGACGATCAACTCGGCGAGATCGGGTAGATCGAGGCCCGGCCGCAATCGCCCGCCCTCCTGATAGTGCCGCAACACCCGCACATACTGCCGGCGAAGCAGCAGATTGAGCCGCGATCCGGTACGATGCGCCTGCCCGTCCGGCTCCAGATATTGCGCCGAGAGGATGATACGCCAGCACTCGCGCGACAAATGCCGCGTTGCCTGGGTCGCCAGCAGCGCCTCGAACCCGTTGATGCCGGCGATGGGGTCCGCCGGCAACGCGCGCAGATATGCCCGGCGTTCGGGCAGAGCCGCCCGCACATGACGCACCGCGAGCGCCATCAGAAGGTTCGGTTTCGTGACGAAGTAGTTGTACACGGTGGCCGGCGCCACGTCGGCGGTGGCGGCGATTTCCTCGATGCGCGTCGCCTCGTAGCCCTGCGTCGCGAACAGCCGGTCGGCCGCGTCCAGCACCTGGTCGGCGCGCTGGCGTCGCTGGCGTTCGCGCAGCCCGCGTGGTGGCATTACGGTTCTCTCCCAGGCGGCTCACGAGCGTGAATTCCGCTCGATGTTTGGAGTTGACGCTAACGCTATGCCCCACGAAGATGCTTCGGGCAAGGCAGGAGTGTGCCGGCATGTCGCTGCAACTCATCGACAATCCGCCGCGCTGGCCGAACGGTGCCCGTTGCGCTGTTTGTTTCTGCTTCGACCTGGACGCGGAAAGCCTGCTGCATCTTTACTACCCGCAGGATGCCGGGCGGCGCGTGCAAACCTCATCCACGCTGCGCTATGGCCCGCGCATTGCGGTGCCGCGCATCGTCAGGATCTGGCGGCATTTCAACATCCGCCAGACCATGTACGTGCCCGGCTGGTGCATCGAAACCTATCCCGCGGCAATGGAAGCCCTGCTCGCCGACGGGCACGAGATCGGCCATCACGGCTACCTGCACGAACGGCCGAACCAACTGACACGCGACGACGAGGCCCGCGTCATGGAACGTGGCGTCGCCATCATCGAGAAACTCACCGGCAAGCGCCCCGCCGGCTACCGCTGCCCGTCCGGCGCGTTCTCGCCGCACACGCTGGACCTGTTGATCGAGCACGGTTTCACCTACGACGCCTCGCTGCACGGCGACGACGTGCCGTACATCATCGAGAGCGACGCTGGCCACCTGATCGAATTGCCATCGGACTTCCCGCTGGATGACTGGCCGCAATACGTCCACATGAAGGACTTCAACATGGCCATGGTCATCCAGTCGCCGCAACGCGCGATGGAGGTGTTCCAGGCCGAATTCGACGCGGCCTGGACGCATGGCGGGTTGTGGGCGGCGATCTGGCACCCGTTCGTCTCCGGGCGGCTCGCGCGCGCGGACGCGATGGTGCGGCTGATCGAGCACATGCGCGCCAAGGGCGATGTGTGGTTCGCCACGATGGCGGAAATCGCCGCACACATCCAAGGGCTGATCGATAGCGGCGAATGGACGCCGCGCCGCGAGCGACTGCCGTACTGGACCGCCCCCGTGCCACAGGTGGCGCGCCCAAAAGCCTGACCGCGCGCGGCTGGTCCGCGCCTTGCATTGATTCCGACGGCCGCTGCCGGGCGGCCGCTCGGGGCTCGGTCTTTCCGGCAAGGCGTCGGCCCGACACCGGGGCAACCGGGCGGGGGGAGAACAATGGCAACAGGAGGCTTCATGTTTCGCATCGACCTCGCGGCGCTTTGTGCCGCGGCGTGCTTGCTGGCGCCGTTCGCCGCGCACGCGCAAAAGCTGCCACCGGAGATCGCTGCCAGCAAAGTCGTGCATGTCGCGTTGAACGCGGACTATCCTCCGCTGGAGCTGAAGGATGCGAAAACCGGCGAGACCACCGGCTTCGACATCGAACTCGGCAACGCCATGGCCAAGGTGCTCGGCGTGAAGATGGACTGGCAGGACGGCGCGTTCGAGCAGATGTCGCCCTCGCTGCAATCCGGCCGTGTCGATATGATCATGAGCGGCTTCTACGACCTGCCGAAGCGGCGCGGCAATTTCGACTTCATCGACTATCTGATCGCCGGCGCGCAATTCTACGTGCCCAAGGCCAACGCCGACATCAAGACCGTGACCGACCTGTGCGGACAGACCATCACCACCAGCCGCGGCACCAACTTCCCCGACACGACGAAGGCCTGGAGCGACAAGAACTGCGTCGCCACCGGCAAGCCACCACTGACCGTCATCACCGACACCGATCTCGGCCAGCAGCTCAGCAACCTCAAGCAGGGCCGCGCCGTCGCCGCCGTGCAGGGGCTGGAAGCGGTGCCGACCATCGTCGAGATGGACGGCAACGCCTACAAGCCGCTGGGCGAGCCGTTCTCCGCGACGCTGATGGGCATTGCCTTCACCAAGGCCGACCCGACGCTGCGCGATGCGTTCGTGTATGCGCTGAAGGCGGTGATTGCCGATGGCACCTACGCGGCGCTGATCAAGAAGTGGAAGCTCGACCTCAGCGCGTACACGAAAGTGACGCTGAACGAAGGCCCGGCGCCCTGACCGGGGCAGCACCGACGCAGGCGGGGCACGCGGCCGAGGACTTCGACATTGCCCGCCTGCGCCACGTCCGGCCGCGCCATTACGGCCGGATGGTGGCGGTCGCGCTGATCCTCGCCTTCGCTGCGTTCATCGTCGTCTCGTTCGCGCGCGGGCAGATCGACTGGACGACCACGGGCGAGTATTTCGCGTGGCCGACGGTGATGCGCGGGCTGGTCAACACCATCTGGATTTCGGTTGCCAGCATGGTGCTGGGCATCGTGCTCGGGGTCGCGTGCGCGGTGGCGCGCGGCTCACCGAACCCGGTGCTGCGGGCGGTCGCGATCTTCTATGCATGGTTCTTTCGCGGCACGCCGGTGATCCTGCAACTGCTGATCTGGTTCAATCTGGCGCTGGTGTTTCCCCATATCGGCATTCCCGGGCTGTGGCAGGAGCGCACGGTCTATATCATCACGCCAGCCTTCGCCGCCCTGGTCGGGCTCGGGCTGAACGAGGGCGCGTATATCTCGGAGATCGTGCGCGCCGGCATGCTCTCGGTCGATCGCGGCCAGTTCGAGGCGGCGAAATCCATCGGCATGTCGTACTTCCTGTCGCTGCGCCGGATCATCATGCCGCAGGCGATGCGCGTGGTGATCCCGCCGCTTGGCAACGAGTTCATCGGCCTGCTGAAGACATCCTCGCTCGCCAGCATCATCGGATTCTCCGACCTGCTGCGCAACGCGCAGGACATCTACTACAACAACGCGAAGGTGATAGAGCTGCTGATGGTGGCGGGATTCTGGTACCTGGCGGTGGTCTCGGTGGCCTCCATCGGGCAGATGGGGCTGGAGCGGCGGTTCGGCCGCGGCTACGCGAGCACCGCTCGGCGATGACGCAGCCCATCGTCTCGGCACTGAAGGTGGGCAAGTCCTTCGGCCCGCACCCGGCACTGATCGAGGTCACGCTCGATGTCATGCCGGGCGAGGTGGTGTGCATCATCGGCCCGTCCGGCTCCGGCAAGACCACGTTCCTGCGCTGCGTGAACCAGTTGGAGCGGATCGACGCCGGTGCCCTCTGGGTCGATGGCGAACTCACCGGCTATCGCCATGTCGGCGGCGCGCTGCACTCGTTGAGCGAGGCGGAGATCGCGCGGCAGCGGCGCGTCACCGGCATGGTGTTCCAGCGCTTCAACCTGTTCCCGCACATGACGGCGTTGCAGAACGTCATGGAAGGCCCCGTCTATGTGTTGAAGCGGCCACCGGCCGAGGCGCGCGCCGAGGCATCGCGGCTGCTCGGGCGCGTCGGCCTCGCGCACAAGATGGAAGCCTACCCCGCCGAGCTGTCCGGCGGCCAGCAGCAGCGCGTGGCCATCGCGCGGTCGCTGGCGATGCACCCGAAGCTGATGCTGTTCGACGAGCCGACCTCCGCGCTCGATCCGGAACTGGTGGGCGAGGTGTTGCAGGTGATGCGCGATCTTGCCTCCAGCGGGATGACGATGCTGGTGGTCACGCACGAACTCGGCTTCGCGCGCGATGTCGGGCATCGCGTGGTGTTCATGGACCAGGGCCGCATCGTCGAGATCGGCGCGCCGGCCGAGATCATGAACGCGCCGAAAGAACCGCGCACCCGCAACTTCCTGCGCACGATTCTGCGCGGCGAGGCGTGACGGCCGGCCGCGCTGCCCAGTCCGCGCTCAAGCAAATGTTAACCCGCGAGGCCCAGGGTGCGAGGCTCGGCAGCCTTGGAACAGGGGCAAAGCGGATGAGCGGCATTGTCAGCGGGGTGAACTACGCCCTGCTCTATTCCGGCAGCACGTCCAGCGCCCTGGACGCCTCGGCCAATATCCTGAGCATCCTCTACAGCGGCGGCTCCGGCGGCACCCCCTCCACCGCCGTCACCACCGGCAACCCGCTCACCGACCTCAAGCTGGCGCAGGCGAACCAAACCAAGGACATCGCGCAGGAGGCGTTGCAGCCACAGGTCGCGCAGGCAATCAACGCGTTCAAGACGGCGGTCGGCAAGGCCACGAGCATCCAGCAGGCGCTCGCCGATCCCTCGGTGCAGAAGGTGCTGCTGACGGCCAACGGCCTGCCGAACTACATCGGCGAGACCAGTCTGGTGCAGAAGGCATTTCTGTCGAACCCGTCGGACCCGACCTCGCTGGTGAACAAGCTCGGCGACAGCACGCTGCTCAGCGCGGTGCAGTCGTACGATTTCGCCAAGAATGGCCTCTCCGCGTTGCAGAACCCCAGCGTGATCTCCACCCTGACCAATGGCTATGCCGAGGTTCAGTGGCGCCTCTCGCTCGATCAGGCGACCCCCGGGCTGGCCAACGCGCTGACCTTCCTCAGCCAGGCAAGCTCGATCAAATCCGCCAACGACATCCTGACCAATTTGGCCAATTTCCAGGTGGTGACGACGGCGCTCGGCATCCCGCAGCAGATCGTCAACCAGGATCTGACGGCGCAGGCGGTCGCCATCAACTCGCACGTCGATATCGCGAAGTTCCAGGACCCCAACTTCGTCACCAGCCTAACCGACACCTATCTGCTGAGCATGCAGCAACAGAAGTCGTCGTCCAGCAGCGACAGCACCAGCCTGACCTCGCTCGCGGTGCAGGCGACCAACGCCGGCATTATCGCCTGAGGCGCTACGGCGCCGGAAACAGCGCCGAACCATGGCCCAGCGCCCAGTAGGCCAGCAAGCCAACCCACTCATGCGCCGCCCAGTCGAGCCGTCCCAGGCGGATGCCAAGCGGCTCGGCGAGCGTGGCGAGCCGGGTTTCGCGCGTGGTCTTGTACGCGACTGGCCACGGCAGCACATGCCAGCCGGCGGCGCGGAAGGCGCCAACCGCACGCGGCATGTGGCTGGCCGAGGTGATCAGCAACCACGTCTCGCCCGCCGCCGGATGCAGCAGCGCGCGTGACAGCACGGCGTTCTCCCAGGTGGTGCGAGACGCTGCCTCGAACACCACCCTCTCGGGACTCAGCCCCAGCGCCGCGAACAGCGCGCCCGCCGTCCCGGCTTCGGCGACCGCGCCGGGCAGCAGGTCGCCGATCCCGCCGGTGAAACACAGCCGCGCGTCCGGGTAACGCCGGGCCAGGGCCAGAAACTCGGTCAGCCGCTCCGCCTCGCCATTCAGCGAGGGGATGCCGCGGTCGGCCGAGATCAGACCGTCGATCGCGCCGCCGAGCACGACGATGCCGTCCACCCGCGCGGGCGGCGCCGGGCGGGGAAACCGGTCCTCCAGCGGCCGCAGCAGCCATTGGTCGAGCGGCAGCAGCACCACCACCGTGAGGCCGGCGACTCCGGCGACCAGGGCCAGTCGCGCCAGCCCGTGCCGCGACACGCCGCCCAGCAACAGCCCCACGGCCGCGAGCAGCACCAGCGCGCCGCTCGGCCGCGACAGGCCCCAGGCGATCTTCGAGAGCAGGAAAACCATGCCGCAACGTCAAAAGTTCGAACCAGCACCGTTAACACGCCCGTCGGAAAGTGTACACTCCCGGTGCGGAATGCAAAAAAAGGGACGCGCGGGGTGCAGGACTGGCTGAGGTCGATCGGGTTGGGCCATCGCATCGCGGCATTCCAGGCCGAGCGGATCGAACACGCGCAACTGGCCGATCTGACCGAGGACGACCTCAAGGATCTCGGTCTGACCATCGGCGAGCGCCGGCGCTTCCGCCGCGCGGTGCTGGAACTCGCGCACGGCGCGGCGCCCCCGCCGCTGCCGAGCACGCTGACCGAGCGGCGGCCGCTGACCATGATGTTCGTCGATCTCGTCGGCTCCTCCGAACTCGGCGAGGCGCTGGAGCCGGAGGATCTGCTGGAGGTGATCCGCCGCTACCGCGAATTCTGCGGCGAGGCGATCCGTCGCTTCGGCGGCAGCATCGCGCGGCAGGTGGGCGACGGCATCCTGGCGTATTTCAGCTATCCGGTCGCGACCGAGAACGACCCGGAACGCGCGGTGCGCGCCGCCTTGGACATCGCGCGCGACATCGCGCACATCGCCACCCCGGCCGGGCGCCCGTTGCAGGTGCGCATCGGCATCGCCACCGGCCGCGTCATCATCAGCGACATGCTGGCCGGCGGCACCGCCGATTTGCGCACCATCATCGGCACCCCGCCCAACCTCGCGGCACGGCTGCAAGGCATGGCCAAGCCGGGCGCCATCGTCATCGCCCAGGAGACGCACGAGCGGATTCGCGACCTGTTCGCCTGCGAGGATCTCGGCCAGATGGAGATGCGCGGGTTTGCAGCACCACGGCAAGCATGGCGCGTCCTGCACGAATTGCCGCGCCGGGGCGGCTGGCGCCCGAGCGCGCGGCCGCGGCGCCTGACGCCGTTCTGCTCCCGCCGCGCGGAACTCGCCTTGCTCGGCGAACACTGGTCGCTGGCCACGCGCGGCGCCGGGCGCGCGGTGCTGATCGCCGGCGAGGCCGGTATCGGCAAGTCGCGGCTGATCGAGACCTTCCTGGCGCTGAACTGCCTGGAGGATTGCCGCGTCCTGCAACTGACCGCCTCGCCGTTCGACATCGACAGTGCGCTGCTGCCGTTCGCCGCGTGGCTGCGCGCCGAGGCGGGTGGCGAAGACCCCGCCGCGGGGGCCACCGCCGGCGACCTCGCGGACCTGCTGGGCCTCACGTCCGCCGCGACGCCGAAGGCCCACACCCCCGCGCAACTGCGCGAAGCCATCCTCGGCGCGCTGACCGAACGGCTGCTGGCCATGGCGGAGGAGGGGCCGCTGTGCCTGGTCGTGGAGGATCTGCACTGGCTCGACCCCAGCTCGCTGGAGGTGCTGGAACGGCTGGTGGCCCGCATCGACGCGCGGCGGGTGATGCTGCTGATGAGCGTGCGCGAGGCGTTCCAGGCGCCATGGCTCGCGCATCCCGCGGTCAGCACGCTGCCCCTCGCCCGCCTCACCGCCGAGGACGTGGCCGCGATGGTGCGCAGCCTGTTCGAGCGCTCGACGCCCCTGCCCGCGCATTTCCTGACGCAACTGATCCAGAAATCGGATGGCGTGCCGCTGTTCGTGGTGGAGCTGCTGCGGGGCCTGCTGGGGCCGGACGGCACCGCCGCCGCGGCCAGCCTGCCGGACGAACCGGAGGCGGAAATCCCCGCCTCGCTGCGCGATTCGCTGATGGCACGGCTCGACCGCGCCGGTCTGGCGAAGGAGGTGGCGCAGATCGCCGCCGTGATCGGCCGTTCGGTGCGCCCGGACATGCTCTGCGCCGTGGCCCACCGGCCGGCCGAGGATCTGGAACAGCCGCTCTCGGCGCTGGTCGGCGCGGGCGTGCTGTTTCACGATGGCGGCGGGCCGGGGGCCACCTACACCTTCACCCACGCCATGTTGCGCGATGCCGCCTATGACAGCGTGCTGCGCGACCAGCGGCAGGCGTTGCACCTGCGCGTGGCCGAGGCCCTGCCGCGCCTGGACGCGAGCGGCCTGGAGCAGCAGCCGGAACTGCTCGCGCTGCATCTGAGCGAGGGCGGCCGGCCGGAGACGGCGGCCCCGCACTGGATGGCGGCGGCGCGGCGCAGCCTGACCCGCTCGGCGCTGACCGAGGCGACGCGGCTGCTGCATCGCGGCCTCGCCGCCCTGGACAAGGCGCCGCCGAGCGAGGCGCGCACCGATCTGCGGCTGCGGCTGATGGCCCTGCTCGGCCCCGCCCTGATCGCGCTGAAAGGCCCCGGCTCGTCCGAGGCCAACGAGCTGTACGCGAGCGCCTATCAGCTTTGCCAGGACGTGCCGGAGGATCTGTCGCACTTCCCGATCTACTGGGGGTGGTGGCGCATGAGCCGGGATTACGTCGCCAAGGTGGAACGCTCGGAGGCGCTGCTCGGCCGCGCGCGGCTGCGCGCCGATGACGGGCTGCTGTTGCAGGCCCATCATTGCGCCTGGGCCAGCCATTACTGCGCCGGCGCGCTGGCGCACTCGCGCGAGCAC
>JAKBCB010000001.1 GCA_021808185.1 Pseudomonadota bacterium | reverse complement strand
GCGCCCGCGCGGGTCAGCAACTGGGGTGTCACCGCCCATAGCCGGCCGATGTAGTTGGTGGAGAGCAGCAGGTCCGGCGACCAGTCCGGCTTGAAGAAGGCGCGTGTCTGCCCGTCCGCCGGATCGGAGCGGCGTTCGTCGCAGTAGAGAAAATCCGGGCGCTCCGGGTCCGCCGCCGCGATGGACAGTTCCAGCAGCGCATCCTCACCCAACACGTCGCCGGGCGAGAGCAGCGCGGCGAAGCGGGGGGCATCGCTCGCGCCCAGCAGATCGGCGAGCGGCGTTGCGGCACCGGCAACGACAATGCGCACGCGCGCCAGCAGGTCGGCCTGGTCCTCCGTGAGCAAGGAAGCCAGCGCATCGCGCTCGGCCTCATTTGCCGTCGGCACAACCACGGTCCAGTTCGCGTATGCCTGCGGCCGGATGCTGTCGAGCGTGGCGCGCACGCGCCTGGCCTGCGCCGCCGCCGGGCCGCCGGGCGGCAGCAGCAGTATCCATTCCGGCTGGAATCCCGAGGCCGCGAGCAGCGCGTTGCCCAGATCGGCCTCCGCCTGGGTGATCCGGCGTCGCGGCGACCACGGGCCGGGGCCGTCCAGGCTCGGCTCCGCCTCCACCGAGAAGGCGATGTCCTCGACATGCCCCGCGCCGTCGCGGATCACCACGCGCAGGTCGTGGCGGCCCTGCTTGAGCACCTGCGGCGGCACCAACATGGCGAAGCCCGAGCGCAGCGCCTCCTTTTGCCCGAAGGTCTTCACCAGATCATCGCGCCGGATGCCGCGATAGGCCTGCCCCTGGGAGCGGCCATCGACAATCACCTCGATCCCGGTGATGCCGGCGCCGGAGAACGCCCAGCCATTGATCGAGAGGAAGCCGCGTACCGTCTCGACCGCGAGGCCGTCCCGCAGTGCCGGGGCATCGAGGAAGAAGCGGATCCCGGCCTCGCCTGCCGGGGCCGCCGCCGTGGTGGCTTGCGGCTGCTCCGGTTCGGCCAGCACCGGCAGCAGCACGGCGCGGCTCTCGCCATCGTGCCCGCGCACGGTGATGCGCACGATATGCTCGCCCGCGTGGCGTGTGGCGGAGCGGGCGAAGAAGCGGAACCCGGCGGTGCGCGAGCCCGGGATCAGCGGGAAATGATTGCCGACATCCGGCCGTTCCTGACCGATCTCGGCTTGGCCGAGCGCCTCGTCGTCGAGATCGACCTCGATCGCTTCGGTCCCGCTCGGGCAGACCGCCCAGCCGTTGAGCAACAGCGCGCCGCCCTCGCTCAGCGAGATCGCGTCGCAATGAAAATGGATTTCCGCCGCCTCGCGCTCGCGCCGGCGGATCACCGGGGCGGCGGTGACGACCCCCGTTGCCTCGCGCCGGATGCCGCCCATTCCGGCGACCGCCACGCGCAGCGTCCGCCCGGCCAGCCGCTCGTCCGGCACGTCGAGTTGCAGCAGGAAACCGGCGATCTTGGCGTTCGGGTAGTCCGGATGCGCCTGCCCGACATCCTCGCGCGGCATGTTGTGCGCGGCCACACCGATCTGCTGGTCGTCGAGCAGCACGCGCACCTGTTCGATCGGCCCGAGGCTGACGGCCCAGCCGCGCACCCTCAGCACGCCCAGTTCGTTGATCCGCGCTTCCTCCAGCGTCACCAGCATCGGCGCGAGCTTCGGCGCTGCCGGCGTGGCGCCGCCCGCCTCCGCGCCGAGGTTGCCGGTGGCGGTGCGGGTAGTCGACAATGTTTTCCCTGCGCCGTCGGTGGCGACGACGGTGACACTCTCGGCGCCGATCTGCTCCGGAGCCAGCGCCAGGTGCAGCGCGAAGCCGGCCATGGTCGCGTTCGGGTAAGTGGGGAAGGCGCTGGCCACGTCCGCGCGCGAGAGGGCGGTGTCGGCGAAGCCGAGCGAGCGCTGACCGAAGAACACCTCCACGCTGCGCACCTCGCGCGCCGCCAACGCCCAGCCGCGCACGTGCAGCCCGCCGGCGCCGTCGATGCGCGCTTCCTCCAGTTGCAGCCGGATCGGCTCCAGGTCTGCCGGTGCGTCGGGCGGTGCGTCGGGCGGCGCGTCGATCCCGCCGACGATCTCCACCGGCACCGTGTAGGCGTGTTCCCCGGCTTCGGTGCGCAGGCGCAGGCGCAATTCCGCCGGGCCCGAGCGGGACGGCGGCAACTGGGCGATGAACGTGAAGCCGGCGCGCGCGCTGCCCGGATGATCGACATGCAGCTCCGCGACATCGTTGTGCGGCAGGCCGGTCGTGGCGTCGCACAGATGTTGCCCATTCAGATCGACCGAGATCGCAATGATCGGGTCGTCGGCCAGCGCCCAGCCGAAGCCCAGCAGCGGTTCCGCGGCATGGATCACCGAACCGGGCTGCGGCTGCTCCAGCTCCAGCAGCACGGTGGCCTCGGCGGTCTCGCTCGGTGTTGCGTCGTTCATCCGTGCCTGTCGCGGTTGCGGTGGGCGTGGTTCAGGCGGTGGTCTTCTGCGCCAGCGCCCGCGCGAGGTCGCCGACATTGTTCAGCGCATCGAGTTCCCGGGTGCGGAACTTGATGCCGTAGCGCTCTTCCAGGGCCACGATGATCTCGATCTGCTTGAAGGAATCCCAGCCCGGCACGTCATGCGCGGTCAGTTCCGGTTTCAGGTCGATGTCGCGCATGAACACGTCGCGGAAGATCTCGGTCAGCACCGGGTAGAACGCGGTCTCGCTCATGGTGTCAGCCTTCCTTCACGTCGATGAATGTGTCCGCGGGCACGAAATCGGTCAGGTCGAGCACCGCCCGCGTGGTGCCGAAGGCGTCCGCGTCGAGCGGGGCGAAGCCGAGTTTGGCGTAGTGGTCGCGCACCATGGCATTCTTTTTCGTGGCCACGTAGTCGCCGATCAGTCGCGTGGCGCCGAGCGCCTTCGCTTGTGCCGCGATCAGGTTCAGGCTGGTCGGCTCCACCTGCCGGCCGAGCACGCGGCAGCTCATCAGCCAGGTGTCGATCAGCAGATCGGTGTCGTTGAGCATGCGGCCGATCAGGATGGCGATGATGCCGTTGTCGCCGAACCTGTCCAGCAGCCGCAGTTGCAGGCCGAACGCGCGCGGGTCGCGCATGATCGCCAGCACGTCGTCCTCGGTGTAGCGCCGCGTGGTCAGGTTGAACTGATTGGTCTTGTTGATGAGCTGCACCGTGCGTTGCAGCCCGATCTGGTCAAAGCGCCGCCAGATGAGCCGCATGTCCAGGCTGCGCAGATACGACGGCAGATCGGTCGTCGTCGCGCGCAATGCCTCGCGCTCGCGGTTGGCCTGATACTGCGAGGACCGCGCGCGGTCGTCCTCGGTGATCGCCAGCGCCTCGAAATAGCCGGCATCCGCCAGCGCCCTCGGATAGCCCGTCGGATCGTCGGAGACTTCCGGCACCGCGACCATCGGCAGTTCGCGGCGCACCAGCGCGCGCTCGAACGGGTTGTCGTCGATGAACACCAGCGCATCGAGGCCGATGTTGAGATCCTGCGCGATGGCGCGGATGTTCGCCGCCTTGTCGCTCCAGTTGGCGACGAAGCTTGCGATGTCCCCGCGCCGCAGCACCATGTCCGGATGCTTCTCGAACGGCTCCACGGCATTGGCTTCGTCGTTCTTGGAACACACGGCGAGAATGACACCGCGCCGCGACAGCTCGCGCGCGTAGTCCTGGAACGCGACGAACGCCTCGCCGAGCGCGCTGCCCTGCCCGAGCACCAGCCCTTCGAGGCCATCGTCGCCGACCACGCCGCCCCACAGCGTGTTGTCGAGGTCGAGCACCAGGGCCTTGAACGAACGTCCTTGTCTGGCCGCGATCAGGCGCGCGACCAGATCTCCATACAGCGGTGTTGCCGCCAGCGAGACTTCCTGTTTGGCGCGATGCCACATGCCGGCGTCGTGCCATGCATCCAGCCCGTCGAGCGCCACGCGCTGGTCGAGCGCGAGCAGGTCCACGCCCTCGGCCTCGGCGCGCGCCCGCAATTCCGCGCCGACACGCGCGACGAATGCCGCGCGGGAGCCGGGCAGGCGCTGCTCGTTCTGTCCCAGCAGCGGCGGATGCACCGGCAGTGGCAGCTGGTGCACGATGTGGCAGCCGAACGCTGCCCGCAGCCCGTGCCAGCACCCGGCCACGCGCTCCACCACCTCCGCCGCCGCGCGCGCCACGTCCTCCCCGGCCATTGCGGCGGTGACGCCGGCGGCCAGATGATGCGCGTCGAGTGCCAGCAGAACGGTGGTCGGATTGAATTCGTGCAGGGCGGAGCCGGTGTCGGCGATTTCCTGCCAGTATTGGCCGTAGTCGTTTTCGTATGTTTCGATATGTATATTACGCCGCAGCCCGGCCACCCGGATGCCCGCGTGCAGATGCGCGAGCGTGCCGGAGCCGAGCAGCGCGAGCCGCACCGGCTTGGTCGTCAGTCCGGCCGGGGGCGAGGCGCCAAAGCGCGAGCGTACCGCGCTGTCGAGCGCATTGGTGCGAACGAAATCCAGCCGCAGATTCGCCAGCGCCACCGCGCTGTCCCAGGCGGGTTCGCCGGCGGCGACGAAGCCGGCCAACCGGGAGCGCCATTCCTGCGGTTCAGGCAACCAATACAGGCCTGCCACGTCCAACACTACCCTTGATGATGCCCGGAACTTGAAGCACTCAATGTGCCGCAATGCAACACGGCAGACATCGTTCGGCACTGCACACCGTTCGTCTTTGCTCACCGCTGACCGCGCAGAGATGATCCCGTATTGCAAACTGATGGCGCTCTCGCTACCTGCACGGGAACACATTGGCACGCCGGTTGGACCAGACCCGACGTGATGCCGATATTCCAGGGAGGCGGCGGTGGCTGGCCGACGGGGCGGAAGGCGACGTGCTGCGGTCCGTTTGGCCGCGACTCCACCGCAACCTTGCAGTTGCGGTGGGGCTTGATTGTGCCGATGAGGCCGGAGCCGGACGAGATCGGGTTGGACTTCCGGGCGCGCGGGAACGCCGCGCCATATTGCGCCGCCGGCTGGTCCACGCCCGAACCGGACGAGACCTGGACAATCGGCACCGAGAGCGTGTTGGTCCTGCCGGCGCTGAGCCGGCCTGCTTCCTACGTGATGGTGCTGACATTCCGCCCCCTGGTGGTGCCCGGCACGCTGCCCGCGCAGCGTCTGCGGGTCGTGGTCAACGATGTGCAGATCGCGGAGTTCGCCATCGGCGCGCCTTGCGTGCGCGCCTGCCTGATCCCCTGGGCCGCCGTCACCCTGCACGGGGAGGCGTCGCTGCGGATCGCCTTCCACCTGCCCGACGCAGCCCGCCCGTCCGATCTCGGGCTCGGCGGGGACAGCCGCATGCTTGGCCTCGCGTTCACGTCGGTGCGGCTCTCGCCCGCGAGGGAGCCCGCGTTCCCGAGCCTGGAACCGCCGCCGGCCGACCCGGCTCTCGCGGCGCGGGCACAGGCACTGCCGCTGCACGACCTGATGCTGCAATTCGAAAGCCTTGGGCAGAACTGCGAATTCGGCCTCGTGCAACGGCAATGCGGGGCCGAGCCGCTCGGCCTGCTGCGCTTTTCCTCCACGCCGCTGCCATTTCTGCTGGACGCGCTGGAGGCGCGGTTCGAGGGCATGGGCCGCAAGGAGACGATCACGGCGCGGCTGTCGTCGAACGGACGGGAATACATGGTCGAGGATGGCCGCTTCGGCTTTCTCTATCACGCCTGGGTCGCCGCCGGCGAAATGACAGCCGACGAGGTGGCATTGCGCGAGGCGCGGCGGGTTCCCTTCCTGGTGCGCAAGCTGCTCGAGGATCTGGAGACGGCGGAAAAAATCTTCGTCTTCAAGGGCATGGCGGCCATGCCGGAGGAGGAGGTGTTTCCCCTCGCCATGGCGATCCGCCGCTATGGCCCGAACACGCTGCTGTTTGTCACCCTCGCGGACGCCGAGCACGCGGGCGGCACCGTCGAGGAGCATCTGCCCGGTTTCCTGATCGGCTATGTCGATCGCTTTGCCCCCGCCGACCAGGCTTCGGACCTGGAACTGGATCAGTGGGTCCAGGTCTGCCGCGAGGCGTACCGCCTGCAACTCGCCGCCGGCCGGGCTGCCGTCTCGGCCGACGCATGACTGTCAGCGTCCGCATGGTTGCCGCCGCCGCGCGGGGCTGAGAGGGTATCGCCCCGACACCGCCCAGCCTGGAGCCCAGCATGACCCGACCCAAGCCGCGCGCGCGACGTGCCGGTGGCGATACCGCGTTGCCACAGCCCGGGGCGCGCGCATGACGGGCCAAGTCCACGTCGTCGGCGCAGGCCTCGCCGGGCTCGCCGCGTCGCTGTCGCTGGCGGCGGCGGGGCGGCGTGTGACGCTGTACGAGGCGGGGCCGGCGGCCGGCGGGCGGTGCCGGTCGTATCTGGATCGCGCCCTCGGTCTGCGCATCGACAACGGCAATCATCTGGTGTTGTCCGGCAACCGTGCCGTGGCCGCCTATCTGGCGCAGGTCGGTGCCGCGGACGCGCTGACGGGGCCCGCGGCGCCGCTGTTTCCGTTCGTCGATCTCGCCGATGGCGCGCGCTGGATCGTCGCGCCCAATCGCGGCCGGCTGCCGTGGTGGATAGTGTCCCGCCGCCGTCGCGTGCCCGGCACGCGGGCCGGCGACTATCTGGCGTTGCTCGCGCTGCGCCGGGCGGGTGCCGGGCGGACGGTGGACGAGGTGCTCGGGGACGGCGTGCTGGTCCGCCGGCTGCTCGCGCCCCTTGCCATCGCGGCGCTGAACACGCCCACGGACACGGGGCTGGCGCGCCTGCTCGATGCCGTGGTGCGCGAGACGCTGATGCAGGGGGGCGCTGCCTGCCGCCCGCTGGTGCCGCGCGTCGGCCTGTCGGAAAGCTTCGTCGATCCGGCGCTGGCGTGGCTCACGGCACGCGGGGCGCGCTGCCGCACCGGCACCCGCGTCGCGGCCCTGCGGCGCGACGCCGCGCGGGTGACGGCGCTGGAGACGCCGGACGGGACGGTTGAGCTTCGCCCGGAGGACGGCGTGGTGCTGGCGGTTCCCGCCTGGGTCGCGGCCGATCTGCTGCCCGGCCTCGTCGTGCCCACCGCGTTCTGCGCCATCCTCAACGTGCATTTCCTCACCACCGCCGATCCCGGCCCCGCCGGCTTCGTCGGCGTCATCGGCGGCACCGCCGAGTGGATCTTCGTCCGCCCCCAGGTTGTCTCCGTCACCATCAGTGCCGCCAACCATCTGGTCGATCTCCCGGCCGAGGAGATTGCCGCGCGCGTATGGCCCGATGTGCGCGCGGCGCTCGGCCTGGCCGGGCCGATGCCGTTGGTGCGCGTGGTCAAGGAACGCCGCGCGACCCATGCCGCGACGGCCGAGCAGGAGGCGCTGCGGCCGGCCGCGCGCACGGCATGGCGCAATCTGGCCCTGGCCGGCGACTGGACGGCCACCGGCTTGCCCGCGACGATCGAAGGTGCCATCCGCTCCGGCCGCACCGCCGCCGAGACCCTGCTCGCATCGTGAACGGAACCGCCATGCCGCCGGACACCGCCATCTCTCTCGATCGCGTCGATCATGCCGTGGCCGGTGCCCAGGCCGCGCTGCTGCGGCGGCAGAACCCGGATGGCCACTGGGTGTTCGAACTGGAAGCCGATGCCACCATTCCGGCCGAATACGTCCTGCTCGAACATTTCCTGGACCGCATCGAGCCGGAACTGGAACGCAAGATCGGCGTGTATCTGCGCCAGACCCAGGGCGCGCATGGCGGCTGGCCGCTGTTCCACGACGGCGCGTTCAACATCTCGGCCAGCGTCAAGGCGTATTTCGCGCTGAAGATCATCGGCGACGACCCCGCCGCGCCGCACATGCTCCGCGCGCGTGAGGCGATCCTGGCCGCCGGCGGCGCGGAACGGGCCAACGTGTTCACCCGTGCGCAACTTGCGCTGTTCGGCGAGGTGCCATGGCGCGCGGTGCCGGTGATGCCGGTGGAACTGGTGCTGCTGCCGCGCTGGTTCCCGTTCCATCTGGACAAGGTCAGCTACTGGTCGCGCACGGTGATCGTGCCGCTCGCCGTGCTGATGGCGCGCAAGCCCCGCGCCCGCAACCCGCGCGGGGTGCATGTGCCGGAACTTTTCCGCACGCCGCCCGCGCAGATCCGCGACTGGATCCGTGGCCCGTTCCGCTCCGGCTGGGGCCGCTTCTTCAAGCATCTGGACGCGGTGCTGCAGGTCGTCGAGCCGGCCTTCCCCGCCGCCCTGCGCCGCCGTGCCGAGGCATGGGCGGTGCGCTTCGTCACCGAGCGGTTGAACGGCGAGGACGGCCTGGGCGCCATCTACCCGGCGATGGCGAACACGGTGATGATGTTCGACACGCTCGGCTATCCGCCCGATCACCCGGATGCCGCCACCGCCTGGGCCAGTGTGCGCAAGCTGCTGGTGATCGAGGAGGACCGGGCGTACTGCCAGCCTTGCCTGTCGCCCGTGTGGGACACGGGGCTCGCCGGCCACGCCATCGCCGAGGCCGAGGGGGCGGCGAGCCCCGCCGTCGCCCACGCGGCGGACTGGCTGCGCGGCAAGCAGGTGCTCGACGTGGTGGGCGACTGGGCGCGGGCACGCCCGGATGCGGTGCCCGGTGGCTGGGCGTTCCAGTACGAAAACCCGCACTACCCGGACGTGGACGACACCGCCGTGGTCGGCATGCTGCTCCACCGGCAGGGCGATCCCTCGCACGCCGAGGCCATTGCCCGCGCGCGCGACTGGATCGTCGGCATGCAGTGCCGGGGCGGCGGCTGGGGCGCGTTCGACGCCGACAACGACAAGATGTTCCTCAACCACATCCCCTTCGCGGATCATGGCGCGCTGCTCGATCCCCCGACCGCTGACGTCACCGCGCGCTGCGTGTCCTTTCTCGCCCAGATCGGTATGGCGGCGGACGATCCGGTGCTGGCGCGGGCGCTCGCGTGGCTGCGCGCCGAGCAGATGCCGGACGGCAGTTGGTTTGGCCGCTGGGGCACCAACTACATCTACGGCACGTGGTCGGTGCTGTGCGCGCTGAACGCGGCCGGCGTTGCGGCGGACGATCCGGCCATGCGCCGCGCCACGGCCTTCCTGCTCGCCACCCAGCGCGAGGATGGCGGCTGGGGTGAGGACAACGAGACCTACGCCGAGGCGCCCGCCGGCACCTACCACCGGAGCAACCCGAGCCAGACCGCCTGGGCGCTGCTCGGCCTGATGGCGGCGGGGGAGGCGGCGCACCCGGCGGTGGCGCGCGGCATCGCCTGGCTCGCGGCGCACCAGGGCGCGGATGGGGAGTGGGAGGAGGCGCCTTACACGGCGGTGGGTTTCCCGCGCGTGTTCTATCTGCGCTACCACGGCTACCGGCTGTTCTTCCCGCTGTTCGCGCTGGCCCGCTACCGCGCGCTGCGGCGCGGCAACGACTCCCGCGTTGCCTGGGGGTTCTGAGCGCGGCTCAGACCACCGCGACCAGCGTCCCGCCATGGCCATCGGCGCCGACCCTGAAGCCGATGCCATGCGCGGACGCCGCCAGCCCGGACACGCCCGCCCCGATGATTGCGAATTCAAGAATAGGCGTGTTCAATTATTTATTGCAATACAAAATCGTATTTTTTATGAAAAAATGCCAAATAATCGCACCTCCGTCGCCGCTGTCGCGCATGACATGCAATCGCATGCGAATTCCCGCAACCCTATGGCGAACAGCGCGGGCGATTGCACGCCATAATGTGTTGCAGCGCAGCAACCCGCCGGCATGATCCGTCCGGGGAGACGAATCGCCGCGAATCGCGCGGCGCCCGCCCGCATGAACCGCCCGTCTGGCACAGGAGCCACCCATGGACCTCGACAGCCTGATCCGTGAGCGCGCCTATCTGCTGTGGGAACAGGCTGGCCGGCCGCAAGGCACCGGTGAGGCGTTTTGGTTCGCGGCCATGGACAGCCTCGCCGCCGAGGCGCGGGCCAGCGCGCCCGTGGAAGCGCCACCCAAGCCGGCAAAGCGCGCCAAGCCGGCGGCCGATGCCAAGCCGGTGAAAGACGCGGCCAAGGCCACCGTCGCGCGGCGCGCGGCGGGGGCGGTGGTGTCATCGCGCATCTCGGCCAAGACCTCGGGCAGCGGCGTCGGCAAGGCACTCACCGCGATCCCGCTTGCGGCTGGCAGCGAGACACCGCCCGCCTGAAACAGCCCGCCTGAAACCGGGCGGGCTTGCGCCGCAGCGCGGCCGCACCACTCTCCATCCCGGACATGGCCGGGAGGTGTGCAATGCGTGCGCTGGCGGTGTTGCTGTTCGTCTTGCTGTTCGCCGCGCCCTGGGCGCCGGCGCGGGCCGATGAGACGCCGGCCGACCTGCCGGCGGCCGAGCGGCAGGCGATCCAGTCCGTGATCCAGGACCAGATGAAGGCATTCCGCGCGGACGACGCGCCGGCGGCCTTCGCCTATGCCTCGCCGGGCATCCAGGGAATGTTCGGCGATGCCGGGCGGTTCATGGCGATGGTGCGCACCGGCTACCCGATGGTCTATCGCCCGCGTGAGGCGCGGTTCGGCGCTTTGGTCGAGGTCGATGGCCAACTGGTCCAGAAGGTCCGCGTCGTCGGGCCGGACGGCAGGCCGGCGCTCGCACTTTACATCATGCAGCGCGAGACAGACGGCACCTGGAAGATCGACGGCTGCCAGCTCACAGAAGACGATGCCGTGGGCGCGTAGGCAAGGGCCTGACCGCGCCCGCCCGCGTGCTATCGTCGCGGCGGACCGAAGGGAGGGCGCCATGCCGCATGCCACCGCCGATGACGGCGTGAAACTCGCCTACGAGGAAACCGGCCACGGCACGCCCGTGGTGTTCGTGCACGAGTTCGCGGGCGATCTGCGCAGTTGGGAGCCGCAATTGCGCCACTTCGCCCGGCGCTATCGCTGTGTCGCCTACAATGCGCGCGGCTATCCGCCCTCCGACGTGCCGCCGACCCCGGATGCCTATTCGCAGGCGCGCGCGGCCGATGACATCGCCGCCGTCATGGACCATCTCGGCATCGCCACCGCGCATATCGTCGGGCTGTCGATGGGCGGCTTCGCCACGCTGCATTTCGGCTTCCGCCATGCCGCCCGCGCGCGCTCGCTGACGGTCGCCGGCTGCGGCTATGGCGCCGACCCGGAACGACGCGACGATTTCTTCGCGGAGTGCGACGCGGTCGTCGCGTTCATCCGCGCCAACGGCATGCAGGTCTTCGCCGAACGCTACGCCGTCGGCCCCAGCCGGGTGCAGTTCCAGGCGCGCGACCCGCGCGGTTTCGCTGAATTCATCCGCCAACTGGCCGAGCATTCCCCGCTCGGCTCGGTCAACACCCAGCTCGGCGTGCAGCGGCGCCGGCCTTCGCTTTACGACCTGACCGACGAGATGGCGGCGCTGCATGTGCCGACAATGATCCTCACTGGCGACGAGGACTGGCCGTGCCTGCTGCCGGGCGTGCTGATGAAGCGGCACATCCCGACGGCCGCGCTGGCGGTGATGCCGAATTGCGGTCACGCCATCAATCTGGAGGACCCGGACGGGTTCAACCGCATCGTCGGCGATTTCCTCGCCCAGGTGGACGCCGCCCGCTGGCCCACGCGCGACCCGCGCGCGGTCAGCGAGTCCGCCACCGGAATGCGCTAGTCAGCCGGCCCGCCGCGCGCGCGCCGTCACGACGACGCGGCTCGCCGGATGCACGTCGCGGACGGCGGCGATGAGAGTGCCGTTGCCGCGCAGGAATCGGCGCATGATCTGCAACGCGAAGCCGCCACCGCGCGCGCGCAGCAGGCGCGCCTGGAGCGGCGTCAATGGCGCGGCCGATACGTCCTCGCGCACCTCGGCGATGGCGATGCCCAGCAGGTCCTCCAGCGCCGCGGCGCTGAAATCGAACCGCGCCGGCACCGCCTCCGCGCCGCCGATCCAGGCGTCGCACCACGACACCGCGCCGAAACTCGCATCGCCCGGCAGGCGCAGCCCCGTCAGGTGCAGCCACTCGGAGCCTTCCCGCACCTCCAGCAGCATCGCCAGTTCGGCGTCCGCCGTCACGATGCGTTGGCGATCGACCGCCACTTGGGTGGCACTCAGATAGCTTCCGCCCTCTGGCTCGGCGCCCGCGACCCGATAGATCGCGCGCACCTCGCCCGAGACCACCTGCGCCACGCCGCCGCGCCCGCGCTGGATCAACCCGAGCGATTCCACCTGGCGCAGCGCGCCCCGCACCGTCGCCAGACTGGCGCCGTGATCGGCCACCAGCTTCGTGTCGATCGGGAGCAGCGCGCCAACCGGGTGCTGCCCGGCCAGGATTTCGGTCGCGAGCGTCCGCGCGAGCAGGTCCGTGCGGCTCGGCGGCTTGCCGAGGGCGCCATGCGACGCCGCGGCCGCTGGCAGGCGAGGGGATGATGGGCACATCGAATTGCGTCACGGACTGTTACAATCGTGACGCTACATGACCCCGCGGCCAGCGTCATCCCGTGACTTTCGCGCGGCGATTTTGCCCGCGTGCCCGTTGCGCGCGCCGGACCCGCGCTGCTAGCGACATACCACGGGCACGGCGCGGGGGAAGCGATGGAACAGGTGGAGTGCGTGGTGGTCGGCGCCGGCGTCGTCGGCATCGCGGTCGCGCGCGCGCTGGCCCGCTCCGGGCGCGAGGTGCTGGTGCTGGAAGCCGCCGAAGGCATCGGCACCGGCATCTCCAGCCGCAACAGCGAGGTGATCCACGCCGGCATCTACTACGCCGCCAACAGCCTGATGGCGCGGCTGTGCGTGCGCGGCAAGGCGCTGCTTTACGAGTTCTGCCAGTCGCGCGGCGTGGCGCACCGCAACTGCGGCAAGCTGATCGTGGCCACCAGCGGCGAGGAAAACGCCCAGCTTGCCACCATCCGCGCCCGTGCCGCCGCCAATGGCGTCGATGACCTGCGCGAACTCTCCGCCGCCGAGGCGCGCGCGCTGGAGCCCAACCTCGTTTGCACCGCCGCCCTGCTCTCGCCCTCCACCGGCATCGTCGATAGCCATGCCTACATGCTGGCGATGCAGGGCGAGGCGGAGGCGGCCGGCGCGATCTTCGTCTTTCACAGCCCGGTCGTCAGCGGCGCTGTCACCGACGACGGCATTCTGCTCGATGTCGGCGGCGCCGACCCGATGCGGCTGTCGGCCCGCCTCGTGGTGAACTCGGCCGGCCTGCACGCCCCGGCGCTGGCCCGCGCCATCGCCGGCATGCCAGGGGAAAAAATCCCGACCCCGTACTGGGCCAAGGGCAATTACTTCACCCTCGCCGGTCGCTCGCCGTTTTCCCGGCTGATCTATCCGGTGCCGGTTGCCGGCGGCCTCGGCGTGCATCTGACCATCGACCTCGGCGGCCAGGCGCGCTTCGGGCCGGACGTGGAATGGGTGGACAGCCTCGACTACACCGTCGATCCGGCGCGGGGGGACGTTTTCTACGATGCCGTGCGTCGCTATTGGCCGGCGCTGCCGGACGGCGCGCTGCAACCCGGCTACGCCGGCATCCGCCCCAAGATCGTCCCGCCCAGCGTGGCGAAGCAGGATTTTCTCATCCAGGGAGCCACCGCGCATGGCGTGCCCGGGCTGCTCAACCTGTTCGGCATCGAAAGCCCAGGCCTAACCTCGGCCCTGGCCATCGGCGAGGAGGTCGCGGCGCTGACAGCCGCGTGGTAGCCGCCGCCATCAGCGCAGGATGCCCAGACCCAGAATGCCGGTAACGATAAAGAAGAATGCCACGATATAATTAAGTAACTTCGGCGCGACCAAAATGAGAATCCCGGCGATCAGGGCTACGACGGGCTGGATATGCCCGATGGTAAGTGTCATGCGTCTCAACTCCCGTGGCAGGATTTGCGTGCAGCGGCGATCCTGGCGGTACTGAAGACACCCATATCACGGCAACACTGTGGCGCTTTCCGCGACGATCACAAGATCTTGCGTCGCAGCCTACGCAACCGCCATCCGCGCCGCCCGTGCCACCAGCGCCGAGCCGGGATCGGCCAGCGGGGCGATCACGGTGAAATGGTTCTCCCCCGCCGTCGCCTCCCACGTCCCGCCCCACGCCTCGGCGATCCCGCGCGACTGGCGCGTGTATTCCACGCCTTCGGTGCCCCCGACCACGGCATGGAGCGGCAGCCCCGGCGATGGCAGGAACATGGGCGAAAGCCGCCGCGCCTCCGCCTCGTCCAGCCGCGCTTCGACGTTGACGTTGGTGTGGATCAGCGGCGGCAGGTCGAACAGCCCGCTGATCGGCAGCGCCGCCTTGACTGTCCCCGCCGGCAGCCCGCGCGCCGTCCAGTCCGTCGCCAGCAGCATCGCCGCCAGATGCCCGCCGGCGGAATGCCCGCTCGCCAGCATCGCGCGGCCGTGCCGGCGCGCCAGGAACGCGGCCGCGTCGCGCACCTGCTCCACCAGCACCGCCATCGTCACGATCGGGCACAGATCGTAGGATGGCATCGCCACCGCCACACCGTGCGCCAGCAGTCCGCGCGCCAAATGGCTGAACACCTTGCGGTCCATGGCCCGCCAGTAGCCGCCATGCACGAAGATCGCGAGTGGTGATGCGCCGGGCGCGCCCGGCCAGAAAATGTCCAGCGCCTGCCGCTTGCTCGGCCCGTACGCCAGATCCAGTTCCGCCGATGGATGCGCCGCACGGAACGCCTCGGCCTCGCGCATCCAGCCGTCTCGGATCTCGGCCGCGTTCGGGACTTTCGCGCTGTTGTTGTATTCGGCTTCCAGATCCACGTTCTTCCCCTTCGAACTCAATCCTCGACCAGCAGCCCGCGCATCGCCGCCCGCGCGTTGTCCGGGATCGGCACCGGGCGCTGCGTGGCGCGGTCCACGTATACATGGACGAAATGTGCCTCCGCCGAGGCGGTCTCCTCGCCCGCGCGAAACACCGCCAGTTCGTAGCGCACCGAACTCGTGCCCAGCCGTGCCACGCGCAGCCCGATCGTCACCTCGTCCGGATAACTGACCGAAGCGTGGTAGCGGCACCCTGTTTCGACCACCAGGCCCACCGTCGGGCTGGTGGCGATGTCGAGCACGTCGGCCTCGATCAGGAAGCGGTTCACCACCGTGTCGAACCAGGAATAGTACACCACGTTGTTGACGTGGCCGTAGGCGTCGTTGTCCATCCAGCGTGTCGGCATCGGCTGGAAGGCGCGGAAGTCGGTTCGGCTCGCTGGCGGCTTGCGGTTCACGGTTGGTGGCGTCCCTGCGCGGTGCGGGGCGAGTTTGGCCATGGCGGCGCGCCGCCTCAACCCCCCGCTTGCGCGGCCCCGGTTGCGCGGCGCGGGGTGGGGCGCATACACCGCCGCCATGTCCATGCCACGCCCCCTGAGCGGACTGGTTCCGTTCGTGCTCGCGCTTGCCCTGTCGGCGGCGCCGGCGCAGGCCCGCGCCCTGCTGCTCGCCAGCGATCCCGCCGCCAATGCCGCCATTGCCGCCGGTCCCACCGACATCACGCTGCGCTTCAGCGGCCATATCGATCCCATCCGCTCGCATGTCTCGCTGATCGGCCCGCACGGCGCGCGCGCGCGGCTGCGCCGGGCCGATAGCCACGCGCCGGGCGTGCTGGCCGTCCGCACCGACCTCATCCCCGGCGCCTATGTGCTGCACTGGCGGGTGCTGGGCGACGACGGCCATTTCACCAGCGGCACGCTGCCGTTCACCGCGAATTTCGACCCGCGCGACTGAGAAAGGGCGTGGTTCCAAGGGCCTCGCCCTTGGCGGGGTCGAGGGGCGGAGCCCTCGCCTTGCCTACTTTGCCTTGTCTTGGCCCAGCGCCGCGATGATCGCCTCGGCCAGCACCGCCGCTGGCGGCGTCACATCCAGCGAGATCGGGTGCTCGTCCGGCCCCGGCGGTTCGAGCGTCGCGAGCTGGCTGTCGAGCAGGCTCGCCGGCATGTATTCGTGGTGCCGGGCGCCAATGCGCGCGGCCAGCAAGGCACGCGCGCCATGCAGGAGCACCACCCGCACGCCCGCGCGGGCACCGACGATGCGTGCCCGATAGGCGCGTTTCAGCGCCGAGCATGTGATGATGCCGTTTTCCCCGGCGGCCAGCCGCGCGTCGATCCAGGCCGCGACGCGGTCAAGCCACGGCCAGCGATCCGTGTCGGTCAGCGGCATGCCGCCGCGCATCTTCGCCACGTTCGCCGGCGGGTGCAGCGCGTCGCCTTCCTGAAACGCCCAGCCCAGCCGCGCCGCCAGCGCCTCGGCCACCGAGGTCTTGCCGCAGCCGGAGACGCCCATCAGCACCAACACGGTCGGCGCGCCCGTCATGGTGTCGTGCCGGGGAGCGAGACGCCGGTGACGGTGAAGCCGAACACGTCGTCGGCGCGCGAGCTTTTCCACATCCAGCGCACGAACAGCCGTAGCGCCGGCGCGTACCAGACGCGGCCGGAGCCGGTGAAGGAATTGAGGTTGCTGCCCTGCGTCAGGTCGAACACGAGCGTGTCGTAGCTCCGGCCGCCGATCGCAAGGCTTTCGTGCCCGTGCGGCCGCCACGTCGTCTCCCAGACCGTGATGATGCGGTTCGGCGGCGGGTGCCGCAGCGAGGACCGAACCATCATCGCGCCGGCCTGACCCTGCACCAAAGCAAGCATCGGCCGCGTCGGGTCGTCGGGAAACGTGAACAGGTCGGTGTCGAACCAGTCGGCCAGCCGATGCACGGTCCCATCGTGCCCGAAATAGATGCAAAGGTCCGGATTGCCCGGATCGGCCCCCTGCGAGCGCAGCGTCCAGGTGCCGGTCGGCCGCGTCACCGTGACAGCGTCGCCTTTCCAGTCGAACACCTCATCCTCGGCGGCGATCGTGGTGCCTGGCGCCGGGCAGCGGAAGCCGGCGTCGGCCGGACCCTGCGGCACCGTCGCCGGACCTTGCCGCGCCGGTGGAGCGGCCACGGGCGGCACCATGGCGGCGGACTGCGCGGGGGCGGGCGTCGCGGGAGGTGCAACAGGCGTGGGCGTGCCGGCAGGCGCGAACGCGAACTCCCCCTCGATCGGCGAGGCGGCCAGCCAGGGCTGCTGCTGGCCGTCGGTGGATTTCTTCACCGCCAGCCCGACGCGGTTGAACAGCCGGAAGATGTCCAGGCCCGGCTGGCGCATCGCGTCCACCAGCGCGAGCGTGAACGGGCTGTCCCGCCCGTTGCCGTCGCTGGCCACCGCCCCGGGCTGCGTCGCGTAGGAGATCAGCGTGCCCTCCGGCGCCCGCATTTCGGCAAGCCCGCCGCCGGCCGAGCGCAGCCCGCGTCCCCCGAACGGGTTGTTGCGGCAGGCGTCGAGGATGACGATGTTTAGCTTGGTGCGGCTGCCGCTCATTTGCCGCAGCACGAGGTCGGCGCTGACCATCTGGAAGTCCAGGTCCTGCGCGCGCGTCGGGTTGGCATCGACCGGCACGAGGTAGTTGGTGCCGTTCACCTGCAATCCGTGGCCGGAATAGTAGAACAGCACCGCCTCTGCCCCAGCGATGGCGCGGCCGAACTGCTCGACGGCGGCATCGAAACGCGGCTTGTCGAGGTCGAGCTGCGCGTCGCCGCCGATCAGCGTGAAGCCGCTGGCCTTCAGCGTCCGCGCCACGAGCTTGGCATCGTTGCCGGGATTGGCGAGGCGCCCCACCGAACGGTAGTCGGAATTGCCGACGACCAGTGCCACCCGTTGCTGCGCCAGCGACGGCGCAACGGTGCCGAGGGCCAGCAGCAGGGCAAGCCCCCAGACACCCACGCCGAGGCAGCGGCACAGCTTGGCGCGGAACGACATCGGCCACATCGCGTGTGTTCTCCGATCGCGGCACCGGCGCGCCGCGACAGCGGGTCCTCGTCCTCATACCATGCCGCCGGCCTTCAGGCGAAGCGGCGCAGATCCAGCGTGCGCGGATGCTCCTTGCCCACCACCAGCGGCGGCTCCGGCATCGGCCCCGGCGTGTGGCCGATGGGCGCGAAGCGGGAGCGGCGGCGCGCTTCCGCCTCGTTGGCGTTGACCGGGAATGTATCGTAGCTGCGCCCGCCCGGGTGCGAGACCTGATGCGTGAGGCCCCCGAGGCTGCGCCCGCTCCAGCGATCATAGATGTCGAACACCAGCGGCGCCTGTGCCGCGATGGTCGGGTGCAGCGCGCTCGGTGGCTGCCATGCCTTGAAGCGCACGCCCGCCACGTATTCCCCCACCCGATCGGTCTTGTTCAGCGGCAGCGCCACCCCGTTGCAGGCGAGCACGAACCGCTCGTCCGACCAGCCGCTGACCCGCGCCTGCACCCGCTCGGCCGAGCTGTCCACGTAGCGGGCGGTGCCGCCGGCGACCTGATCCTCGGCCAGCACATGCCACGGCTCCAGCGCGTTGCGCAGCTCCAGCTCCACACCATGCATCGCGACCTCGCCGATCTTGGGGAAGCGGAACTCGATATGCGGCGCGAACCATGCCGGATCGAGCCTGACGCCCCAGCCGGAAAGTTCCTCCAGCGCGTCGAAGAAATCCTGCGTGGCATAGTGTGGCAGCATGAACTCGTCATGCAGCCGCGTGCCCCAGCGCACCATCCGCCGCTCGTACGGGTGCTGCCAGAACGCGGCGACGGCGGCGCGCATCAGCAGCATCTGGGCGGCCGACATCTGCGCGTGCGGCGGCATCTCGAACGCGCGGAATTCCACCAGCCCGCGCCGGCCGGAACCGCCGGCGGGGTCGTACATTTTGTCGATACAAAATTCCGTCCGGTGCGTGTTGCCCGTCATGTCGGACAAAATGTTGCGAAAAATCCGGTCGGTCAGCCAGGGCGGCACCTGCTTGAACGGTGTGACCTGGGAGAAGGCGATTTCCAGTTCCGCGATGGCGTCGTCGCGGGCCTCGTCGATGCGCGGGTGCTGGCTGGTCGGGCCGATGAACAGGCCGGCGAACAGGAACGACAGGCTCGGGTGGTTGTGCCAGAAGCCGAGCAGGCTTTTCAGCAGGTCCGGCCGGCGCAGGAACGGGCTGTCCTCGGCCTTGGTGCTGCCCATCACCACATGGTTGCCGCCACCGGTGCCGACATGCTTGCCGTCGAGCATGAATTTTTCCGTGGCCAGCCCGACCTGCCGCGCTTCCTCGTATAATTGCTCGGTGCGCGCGACATGCTCGGCCCAGCTTGTGGCCGGGTGCACGTTGACCTCGATCACGCCGGGGTCCGGGGTGACGGAAAAATGCAGCAGGCGCGGGTCCGACGGGGGCAGATAGCCTTCCAGCACGATCGGCCGGCCGAACTCCGCCGCCGTCGCCTCCACCGCCGCCGTCAGATCGAGCCAATCCTCGGCGGTGAACAGCGGCGGGTAGAACACATGCAGGATGCCGCCGCGCGGCTCGATGGCGAGTGCCGTGCGCACCGCGTCCGGCTGGTCGCGCCACTCGTCCGGGGCGACCTGCTGGGACTGCGGGAACGCAACGAACGGCAAGCCCGGCCGCTCGCCGCGCGCGCGGCGCAGCGTCGCCTGGCTCGGCAGCGGTGTGCGCTCGGCGAACGGGTCGCGCTCGAACTCGTGTTCCTGCTTCTCGGGGTCGAACCAGGGCAGGCTGTCCAGCGGCAGCCGGTAGCCGATCGGGCTGTCGCCGGGAATCAGGAACATGGTGTCGCCCCGGAAGAACCATTTCCCGCTCGCCCAGCGCCGCGTGCCGTCGGTGCCCACCGCGCGCAGCGGCAGCACGCTGCCGACCGGCGAGGCGAGTCCCTGCGCGAAAATCCGTGCCATCCGCGCCCGCTCCAGCGGGTCGGCCAGCTTGGTGTCCTCGGCGACGACGTTCGCCGGCAGGCGGTGTTCCTTCCACAGGTAGTAATGCACGTCCTCGTGCGCCGGCAGGATCGCCCCGGGATCGACCTGCAACCGCTCGGCGAGTGCCGTTGCGAACGCCGCCGCGTCGGCCGCCGTCGCGCCGCCGCGATCGCGGTCCGGGTCGGCGAGCAGGCCCGGATCGAGCCACACCTTCTCCCCGTCCGCGCGCCAATGCGAATACAGCGCCCAGCGCGGCAACGGCTCACCGGGATATTGCTTGCCCTGGGCGTATTGCAGCGCCGCCCCCGGCGACCACAGCCGGCTCAACCGGCGCATCAGCTTGCCGGCATAGTGCCGCTTGGTCGGCCCGAGCGCGTCGGTGTTCCATTCCGGCGCGTCCTGGTCGGTCGCGGCGACGAAGGTCGGCTCGCCGCCCAGGGTCAGGCGCACGTCGCCTGCCAGCAGCGCGCGGTCCACGCGCGCGCCCGTGGCCAGGATGTCCTGCCATTGTTTCGGTGTGTACGGCTTGGTCACGCGCGGGGTTTCGACGATGCGGCGCACCGTCATCTCGAAGTCGAAGGTCGTCTCCGCCTTTTCCACCAGCCCGGAGATCGCCGCCGCCGATTGCGGTTCGGGCGATGCGGCGAGCGGGATATGGCCCTCGCCCGCCATCAGGCCGGAGGTGGCATCGAGCCCGACCCAGCCGGCGCCGGGCAGGTACACCTCGGCCCAGGCGTGCAGGTCGGTGAAGTCGGCGGCCGGCCCTTCCGGCCCTTCCAGCGGCTTCACGTCGGCGACAAGCTGGATCAGGTAGCCGGAGACGAAGCGTGCCGCGAAACCGAGGTTGCGCAGCAGATGCACCAGGAGCCACGCGGAATCGCGGCAACTGCCCTTTCCGGCGCCGAGGGTTTCCTCCGGCGTCCACACCCCCGGCTCCAGCCGCACGATGTAGGCGGTGCGGGCTTTCACCATGTTGTTGAGTTCGACCAGCATATCGACGGTGCGGCGCTCGTGGCGCGGCACCTCGGCGAGCAGCGCCGCCAGCAGTGGCCCCGCCGGCTCCAGCTTGCGGAACGGGGCCAGTTCCTGCTCCAGCACCGGATCGTAGGCGAACGGCCAGGTTTCCGCCTCGGGTTCCAGGAAGAAGTCAAACGGGTTGATCGTCGCCATGTCGGCGACGAGGTCCACCGTCACGTCGAAATGCGTCACCTTCTCCGGGAACACCACGCGGGCCAGGAAATTGCCCTGCGGGTCCTGCAACCAGTTCAGGAAATGCGGCTTGGGGGCGATGTTCAGCGTGTAGCTGAGCACCGCGGTGCGCGCGTGCGGGGCCGGGCGCAGGCGGATCGTTTGCGGCCCCAGCGTGACGGGGCGATCGTAACGATAGGAGGTGCGGTGCGTCAGCGCGGCATGGATCGACATCGGGCGGGACCGTCCGGTGGTGTGGGGGCGTCGGGAACGCAGGCGAGAGGCTACGGCGCCGCGGCGAAGCGACGCGGATCGATCTTCGCAAGAATCCGGCCAAGTTCGCCAGGGTCGCGCCCGGCCACCAGATCGGCCACCAGCCGGCCGGCGGCCGGCGAGGTCTGGATGCCGTAACCCCCCTGGCCGATGCACCAGAAAAACCCCTCCGCCTTCGCGTCCCAGCCGAGCGCGAAACTGCGGTCGGGCACGAAACTGCGCAGGCCGGCCCAGGAATGTTCGACGCGGCGGACCTCGATGTCCAATGCCTGCTGCATGCTGTCGATGGCGATGGCGATGTCGAGTTCGTCGGGCTGGATGTCCTGCGGATCGACCGGGGTTTCGTCCGCCGGGGAGACCATCAGCTTCGTGCGCGCCTCCGGCCGGATGTACCAGGTGTGGCTTACGTCGTTGACCATCGGCCAGTCGGTGACGTGCCAGGGCGCGGGGTCGATGATGACGCCGGTGCGGCGCCGGGGTTGCAGGCCGAGCGGGGTCGCGCCCGCGATCTTGCCCACCACGTCGCCCCAGGCGCCGGCGGCGTTGACCACGACAGGGGCGGAGAACACCGCCCCGGTGCTGACCTCGACATGCCACAGCCCGTGGCGCCGCTCGATTTTCCCGGCCCGGCTGCGCAGCGCGAGGGTGCCGCCCGCCGCGCGCACCTGCCGCAGGAAGCCCTGATGCAGCGCGGCCACGTCCATGTCGAACGCGTCGTCCTCGATCGCGGCGGCGACGGCGTAGCCCGGCCGGATCGCGGGTACGCGGGCGCGCGCCGCCTCTGGCGAGATCTCCTTGAGCTGGCTGCCGGTGGCCATCAGCGCGTGCAGCGCCTCCACCTGATCGGCGGGGGCGAGGAACATCGCCCCGCGCCGCGCCATCAGCGGCGTGTCGGAAAAACCCGGCGGCGGGTTCTCGAAAAACGGGCGCGAGGCGCCGGTCATCGCCTGCACGTCGGGCGGGCCGTAATTGAGAATCCAGATCGCGGCCGAGCGGCCGGTGGAGTGGTAGCCGGCACTCTCCTCCGCCTCGACCAGTGCCACGCGCCGGTCGGCGGCGAGGTGGGCGGCGGCGGTGGCGCCCGCGATCCCGGCGCCGATCACCACGGCCTCGAAGCTGTAGGTGTCCGGTGTGCTCATGCGCGGATCATCTCGCACGCGCAGCATGGGGGCAAGGGGCGCGGAGGCTCCTCGCAACGCGGATGCACCGGGTGGAGCAGCAAGCCCCCTCCCGCGAGGGGAGGGGGGAGCGAAGGCCGTTTGGTTCGCGGCCGGGCTGTCACCCGTTGGTGTTGGTCACCGCCGGCGCGGCGGGGGCGGGCTGCGGATTCTTCATCATCGCGCCGGTCATCGGGATGAAGAAGACGCCCACATCCTTGCGGGAATGCACTTTCCCCTCGGCATCCTTGGTATAGACATACAAAAACTGGCCGCGCTTGAACGGCTGGCCGATGGGGATCAGCATCCGCCCGCCGGGCTTGAGCTGCTTGAACAGGTCCGGCGGCGCGTACTGCGCGGCACAGGTGACGATGATGATGTCGAAGCCGCCCGCGACCTCCGGCCAGCCGTAATAGCCGTCGCCGACGCGGGTCTGGATGTTGTCGTAGCCGAGCGGGGCGAAGATCTTGCCGACCGCCTTGCCCAGCGGCTCGATGATCTCGATCGAGTAGGCCTGCTTGACGATGCGGCTGAGCAGCGAGCTTTGGAAGCCGCTGCCGGTGCCGATCTCCAGCGTCACGTCCTCTGGGCCCGGCTTGCACACCTGGGTCATGTAGGCCTGGCCCAGATAGTCCGACAGCGCCGAGCCGTAGCCGAGCGCCCAGGGCTTGGGGTTGTCTTCGTAGGCGTCGCCGCCGGTCGAGTGGTGGCCCTCGTACATGTAGTGGAAATACTCGCGCGGCACCGCCTCGAACGCCTGGAGCACCGCGGGATCGGCGTGGCCGAGATGGTCCTTCAGGTATTGCGCGATGCGCTTGATGGCGGCCGGCTTGCGCGCCTGGATCGCCTCGAACTGCGCGTCCGTCAGCGAGACGGGGCGGCCGGAGCGCGCCATCGCCTCCTCGTAGGTCTTGCGATTCCATGCCGGCAGCGGGCTGGTGCTGGCGGCGCGCGCGGGCCCCGTCAACAGCGCGGGGGCGGCGAGCGATGCCGCAAGCAGGTCTCGGCGGCTCAGGGGGCGGAGGCGTCCTGCCACTGGGTGGTCCTCGAACTCGGGAAAACGATTATGCACAGCAGATACAGCAACAACGCGAGCAACAGAACCCCGTCATAGCCCCGCTGTGTCGCGATCAGGTTGGCCAGTGGCGTGGACACCACGGAGAACGCGCCGTTCAGCGCCCAGGCCCAGGGCAGGAACGCACCGGAGCCGGCGCGCGACAGGCCGAGCGGGAAGGGCAGCCCGAGCGCGACCGAGACCGGTGCGAGCAGGCCCAGCACCACCAGCGCGCGGACCAGGAACGGCCAGCCGAGGCTGGCTAGCAGCATCGGCTGCAAGCCGAGCCACATCGCGGCACACCACGCCACCACCACGCCGCACGCCAGCGCCACGCCCCGGCGCGGATTGGCCGAGAAGCGCCCGGCCAGCATCGAGCCCAGGCCGGAGAAGATCAGCATGGCGGTAAGCACCAGGGCAAACGCGCTGGTGCGGTCGTTGAGGTAGAAGCTGGCGCGCTCGATGAAGAAGATCTCGATGAACAAGAAGCCGAGGCCGAGCGCCGCGAAATACGTCGCGGCCCGCAGCGTGCCCACGCCGGGTGCCCTGATGCGCCCGTGGCCGAGCAGCGGCACGGCCAGCACCAGGGCCGCGATCACCAGCGCCTGCGCCAGCACGGCCAGATTGACCAGCGGCCCGATCTCCGCCTGCGGCAGCAATTCCAGCCGGCGCAGCAGCGTGCCGAGGCGATCGAGCCGCAGCACCGCGTAGTAGGCCGGCCGGTCGTAGGTGATGGGCGCGAGGTTGAAGCTGCGCGAGGAGGCGGTGTCCTGCCCCGCCAGCACCGCGCCCGCCTCGTCGGCGATGGCGTCGTGCGCGCCGTCCCCGGAGGTAACTTCGCCGGCCTCGAACGAGACGTCCGGCAGGTCGTTGTAGATGCCGGCGCGCGCGGCGGCGACGTCGATGCCGGGGTAGAACGAGAGATCGAACGAGCGGTCGTCGCAGAACTTCCGGGCCGCCGCGATCCGCTCCGGGCCGAATGCGCGCGGCGAGAGCAGGATGCGCACGTTCCAGGCCGAGCGATACACCAGGACATGCGACGCGGGATCGGCGATGCCAAGGGCCAGCAGCGCCGCCCGCGCGGTTGCCAGCATGCGCACGGCATAGGCGGGAAATTCGCGGATCGAGACGGGAATGGAGACGATGCCGCCGGGTGCCAGCGCGCGCAGATCGGCTGCCAGCGCCTCGGCGGCGAAGGCGGTGGCGTTGGCCTCGCCCGAATCGAGGAAATCGGCGGAGATGTCGATCAGGTCGAAGGTCTGCCCGCCCGCGACGGCGGCGATGGGACTTGCGGCCGAAATCGCCACCGACGGGTCCGGCGGCAAGGCCGGGGAGGTCGCCAGCCCCTCGCGCAGCGCGCCGCGCAGGATCGGCTCCGGCTCCAGCGCCAGCACGGAGGCAGCGCCCAGCGCGCGTGCCTCGGCGATGCGGAAGCCGCCGGAGGCGCCGGCGAGCAGCACGCGCGGATGCACGAGCAGCGCGTAGGGCAGGGCGGCGAGCGTGGCCCCGGCATAGGTGGCACTGGCGCCGGGCGGCTTCGGCAGCGCTGCGATGCGGTTGCCGTCGCGGTACAGGCCGAGCGTGGTCGGCGGACCGGGCAGGCCGAGCATTCCGGCATCGTTGGAGACGTCGGTATCCACCCGCTCGGTGAAGTCGTCGAGCAGCATGTACAGGCCGCGCGGCGAGCGGATTTCCGCGAGGGTTTTCGAGTCCGGGACGTGCAGCGGCGCGTAGATCGCCTTGAAGTCGTTGAACGCGGCCTCGTTGTCGCCGAGCAGGAGCGCCTCGCCGGCGAGCAGCGCCACGACCGCCGCGAGCAGCGGCACGGCCTTGCGGTTGGCCAGGGCTGCGAGCGCCAGCGGCACCAGCAGGCAGGCCGCGAGGTCGAACGGATGCACGAACGCCATCAGCGCGAGCACCAGCAGCGCGCCGGCGCCGGCGCCGGTCAGATCGGCCCCGTAGACGCGGCCGATGCGGGTGGGGTTGAGCACGAAGCTCAGGCTGACGAACACGCCGGTCAGGAAGAAGAACGGCAGCAGACAGGCATAGTACCCGGCGATGTTCCACAACTGCGGCGCATAGGTCGCCTGGTTCTGCAATTGCAGCGGATTGAACGGGTTGGTGGTGACGAGGTGATAGCCGCCCGCCGCCGCCAGGATCAGCGCCGCCGGCAGCCACGCCAGCAGGATCGGCCCGCGCCGGGCGAACCAGTCCCGCGCCAGGGCCAGCACCACGCCGCTCAGTGCGAAGCCGGCGAGCACGATGGAGATGACCCAGTAGCCATACTCCGACCATTTCGCGACGGCGAAGTAGCGGGTCAGCGCGATCTCGAACCCGAGGCTGCCGAGCGAGACCAGGAACAGCGGCAGCAGGCCGAAGCGGGCAGGGATCACGGCCACACGCGCCGGCGGATGAAGTCGCGCACCAGCGCGTCGAACTTGCGCGGGTCATCGACGAACAGCGCGTGGCCGACACCCTGGAGGACCACCGATTCCGCCGCCGGATGGTGCAGCCGCAGGTTCTCCGCCTGCCCCGCGAGACCCGGGCGGACGATGTACAGCACGGGATGCGCCGTCGAGTACACCGCTTCCTTCCAGTAGGTGCGCGGCACCGGATAGGACAGCAATTCGGAGGCCGCGTATTCCGGCGTGCGCAGGCACGCCTGCGTCAGGTGCGCCAGATAGGCGGGCGGCTGCGGCGCGCGGAACATGCCGCGGACGAAATTCCGCATCATCGTCGCACGCGGCAGGTGCCGAGAGGCGTGCGTGGGGTGGCGGGAGGGCGCGGGCGGCGGGTCCTCGCCCACGGAATTGTCCACCAGCACGAGGCCGGCGATGGCGGCGTCGCCCGAATTGTGGATGTAGGCGAGGCTGTCGAGCACCCCGAGCGACCAGCCGACCAGCAGCACGGGCGTTGTCGAGACATGGCGGATCAGTTCGGAAATATCCTCGCCGCGCCGGTCCTGGTCGTAACCGCCGCGTGCGATGTCGCTCTCGCCCTGGCCGCGCGGGTCGAGCGCGACGACATGATACTGGCGGGAGAAATCGGCGATCTGCGCGTCGAAGATCCAGGCCGGCATGGTCCAGCCGGGCACCAGTACTATGGTGCGCCCGGCGCCCGCCTCGATATAATGCAGCCGCACGCCGTCGCTGGTGAGGAACCACCGGTCGGCCGCGCGGGCGGGGCCGGCGGCGAGGACCAGCAGGGCGAACAGACCGGCGATTGCGCGCGCGAGGACCATGCGGCAATGGCGTGCCCGTCCGACTCCTACTCTGTCAACCGAACCCGCGCGCTGGTGCCATGACCGATCCGACCGACAATGCCCCGCAGGACACCGCCGCCGAGGACCAGCCGCCGCGACGGGGCGCGCTGATCGCGTTGATCGTGGTGGTCGTGCTGGTGGTGGGCGCGTTCTGGCTCAGCCGCGCGCTGCACCAGAGCGGTCGGATTCAGGATTGCGTGATGGCGGGGCGCACCAACTGCGCGCCGGTGGGGCAGTAGGGGGGCATTAAGACAGCCGAAAGGGCGCGCGGCGAACCGCGCGCCCGGGCCACCTGCGGGGGGCTCAGATGCTGCCGTGGCGGCGGCGCAGCATCAGCAGCCCGGTCAAGGCCGTGCCGAACAGCGCGAGACTTGCCGGCTCCGGCACGCCCCGCACCATCACGGCGAGATCCTGAAAATCGTGATCGCCGGGATATGCCTGATCGGTCAGGCCGATATAGCCCACGCCGCCGCTGCCCAGGCCCACGAAATACGAGGCGCAGCCGGTGTTCGGCAGGGCATTGGTCGTGGAACTATTGCTGATCTGGCATGCGGTGCCGCCCACGTCGGCCGTGAACGTGAACGGGATGTCGCCGGCGGCGAGGTTCATCACGAACGAACTGCCGATCACCGACGCCACGCCGCCATTGCAGCCGGCCACGGCCTGGCTACAGAACGTCCCGCCGCCGGCCACGCTGAACATGTTGGGCAGGAAGGAGTCGCCGGCGCCAAGGAAGGTAAACTTGTACTCGCCGGCCGAGACGATCATGTTCGGCGCGGTGGTGTTGACGATGTAGCCGGCCTGGCCGATGGGAATGCACCCGCCGATGCACCCGCCGGGCTCGTTGATGGTGAACTGGTCGGCCACGGTCGTGTTGCCGAGCGTCACCGTGGCGTGGGCGGTGGCGACAGTGCCGAGCAACGCCCCCACCAGCATCAGCAGCAGCCCGAGAACATTTCGCATTGATCAAGCCCCCTCCCCCTTCGGTCCGCGCGGACATCAGGCCCACGCCGCCGACGCCGGTGCCCGCGTTGCTGGGCGGATAACGTAAATGTTATAATGCATGTGATGATCAACGGCTATTGACTTATATCAATAGCCATGAAGGCAACATTATTCTAAATAAGACATTAGGTCGATTGGCTGGTAATTGCCGCGCGTGGTCCGCGGCGCCGCCGCGTCACAGGTAGCGCAGCAGCACGAAGCCGCCGACCACGCCCACGGCGATGGCGGAGGTGACGAGAGTCAGGCGGCGCTCGATGAACACCCGCACATGGTCGCCATAAAAATGCAGCAGGGTGGCGACGAGGAAAAAGCGCGCGCCCCGCGTCGCCGCGCTGGCCGCCATGAACACGGCGAAATCGAATTTCGCGGCACCCGAGGCGATGGTGACGATCTTGTACGGGATCGGCGTCAGGCCTTTGACCAGGATCACCCACAGCCCCCACCTGGCATAGGTTTCCTGGAAGCGGGCGAAGGCGGCGTCGTAGTGGTAGGCGTGCAGCAGCGGGGCGGCGAGCTGGTCGAACAGCGCGTAGCCGATCAGGTAGCCGAGCGCGCCGCCGGCCACGCTCGCCGCGGTGCAGATGGCGGCATAGCGCCACGCGAGCCCGGGCCTTGCCAGCGCCATCGGCACCAGCACCACATCGGGCGGGACGGGAAAGAAGCTCGCCTCGGCAAAGCTGACCAGCGCCAGCCACCACGGCGCGTGCCGGCTGGCGGAGAGGGCAAGGACGCGCTGATACAGGCGGTCGAGCATGCGTCGCTCCTCGGTGACGGCCCGCCATGCCATGCGGGGCCATGGGGCGCAACAGCCGCGCGCCCCCTGGCCCGGCGGCGGCGAACCCCGCTATCGTCCGGCGTCCGCCACCGTTCGGAATTTTCACGATGTGCCGTCCCGCTGTCTTCCTGGCCGCCTTGCTGCTGTTCCCGCCGGTTGCGGCGCGCGCGCAGAGCGGCGGGCCGCATTCCTGGCTGTTCGGCTCCTGGACGGGCGGGCTGTTCCCGGTGCCGGGGGGGCTGACGGCGCAGGCCTGCCTCGGCCAGCCGACGGTGATCTTCACCCGCGACGTGGTGCTGCGCGCCTCGCTGACCGAGCCGAATTTCACCCAGCGCGTGATCGTCACTGCGCGCACAACCGCGGGGCTGACCGACATCCAGTTCTCCCCGGCGGTCAGCGAGCTGGCGGCGACCAGCAACGGGCTGCTCGGGCTGGACCAGCCCAAGCCGGCCGCCGGCTTCGGCTGCGAGAGCGACGACGTGCTGCACGTGCGCAAGCTGAGCGACACCGAGATCGTCTTTCCCGGTTGCCAGGAATTCCCCAACCCGCTGATCCGCTGTCCCGCGCGATGAGCGCCCCGCCCCGCATCGCGCTGATCCATGCGCTGCGCCATTCGGTCGCACCGGTCGAGGCGGCGTTTGCCCGGCTGTGGCCCGGGGCGCGGCTGGCCAATCTGCTGGACGATTCGCTGTCGGCCGATCTGGCGGCGGCAGGGGCGCTGACGCCGGCGATGACCGGGCGGTTCCTGACCCTGTCGGCTTACGCGAAGACCTGCGGGGCGGACGGGATTCTGTTCACCTGCTCGGCCTTCGGCCCGGCCATCGCGGCCTGCGCCGAGGCGCTGGCGCCGTTGCCGGTGCTGCGACCGAACGAGGCGATGGTCGAGGAGGCACAGGCGCTGGCCGGCCCCGGCGGGCGGATCGGGCTGCTCGCGACCTTCGCGCCCACGCTTGCCGCCATGCCGGCGGAATTCGCGCCCGGGGTGGATGTGCTGCCGTGTCTGGCCGAGGGAGCGCTGGCGGCGCTCGATGCCGGCGACGCGGAGCGCCACGACGCGCTGGCGGCGGCGGCGGCTCGGCGGCTCGGCGGCTGCGCGGTGATCGCGCTGGCCCAGTTCAGCCTCGCGCGCGCAGCGGGCGCCGTTGCCGAGGCGACGGGACTGCCGGTGCTCACGACGCCGGAGTCGGCCGTACGCAAGCTACGACGGCTGCTGGAGGGGGAGCGGCGATGAACCTCGCGGCCTTCCGCGCCACCCTCGCCGATGCGGCACCGCCGCCGGGCCTTTCGCTGGCGCTGGCCGCGCTGTGGTGGGACGCCAAGGGCGACTGGGACCGCGCGCATGGCTGCGCGCAGGATCAGCACGACGCGGCGGGGGCGGCGGTGCACGCCTATCTGCACCGCGAGGAGGGCGACCTCGGCAACGCCGGCTACTGGTACCGCCGGGCGGGGCGGCCGGTGGCGAGCGGGGCGTTGGCGCCCGAATGGGCGGCGCTGGCGGCGGAACTGCTGGGGTAGCTACGCCGGCAGGATCACGGTGGCGCGCGCGCCGCCGGCTGGGCGGTTGCCGAGCAGCACGTCCCCGCCATGCGCGCGCAGGATGTTGCGCGCGATGGTCAGGCCAAGACCGATGCCGCCGGTCTCCCGGTTGCGGCTGGTTTCCAGGCGCTGGAACGGCTGGAACAGCCGCTCGATGTCGGCCGGCGGAATGCCGGGGCCCTCGTCATCGATGGTCAGCGTGATCTGGCGGGCATCCCGCCCGTCCAGCGTGACCACGGCGCAGCCGCCGTATTTCACCGCGTTGCTGATGAGGTTGGTGAGCGCCCGCTTCAGCGCGAACGGGCGGGCGCGCACCACCAGATGGTCGGGGCCCGCGAACCGCAACTGCTCGGCTGCCTCGGGCACAGCGTCGGCGGTCTCGTCGAGCACGGTGCGCACCAGTTCGGCGAGGTCGAGCGGGGCGATCGGTTCTTCGAGCGAGGTGTCGCGGCCGACGGCGAGGGTGGCCGAGACCATCGCTTCGAGTTCCTCCAGATCGAGCAGCATTTTCCGCCGTTGCTCCTCGTCCTCCATGTATTCGGAGCGCAGCTTCAGGCGGGTGATGGGGGTGCGCAGGTCGTGGCCGATCGCCACTAGCAGGAAATTGCGGTCGGCCAGCAGCCGGCGCATCCGCGCAGCCATGACGTTGAAGGCGGCGGCGGCGATGGAGATCTCGGTCGGCCCATCCTCCGGCAGCGGGGGCGCGTTGACGTCGCGGCCAAGCCGTTCGGCGGCGGCGGCGAGGGTTGCCACCGGGCGGATCAGCCGCCGCACCGCCCACAGCGTGAGCGCCGCGGCGGCGGCGGTCATCACCAGGAAGGCGATCAGGAAGGTGGTGGAATGCCACGGTCGGGGCGGCGGGACATAGACCGTCGCGGTCAGCCAAGACCCCGCCGGCAGCCGCATGGCGCCCACGATCTTGCCATAGTGGGTGCCGCCGAACCAGCGGTAATCCCGCGGCCGGTCCTGTTCGGGCATCGGCACCAGCAAGGTGTCGATCCGCAGCTCGTGCATCTGCCGGTCCGAGACCGGCGGCACGTCCGGTTGCCGCAGCGTCTCCGACAGCGTTGCATCCGCATCGGCGCGGTCGTCGAATTCCTTGACGATCATCCGCTGCGCCTCGGGCGTGGGCGCCAGAAGCACGCTGCGATACAGGCTGACGGATCGCACCGCCGCGTCGCGCTCCTGCGCCACGCGGATCAGGTCCACCCGGTCGAGCGCATGGATGGTCAGGCCGGCGACCTGCACCAGCATCAACGAGAGCAGCAGCACCAGGGCGGTGCGCCCGGCGAGGCTGCCCGGCCAGCCGTGCGGGCGCATGACGCGCTAGCGCCGGCCGGGGCGGGTCATTCGCGTTCCACCTCGGCGGCCAGCACATAGCCGCCGCCGCGCACGGTCTTGATGAGCTGGGAGCGGCGGCCGTCATCCTCCAGCTTGCGGCGCAGCCGGCTGACCGCGACATCGATCGCGCGGTCGAACGGACCGGCCTGCCGCCCGCGCAGCAGGTCCAGCAGCATGTCGCGCGTCAGCACCCGGTTCGCGCGCTCCGCCAGCGCCAGCAGCAGATCGTATTCGCCGCCGGTCAGCGGCACTTCCACGCCGTCGTTGCTGACCAGACGGCGGCGCTGCGGCTCGAGCGTCCAGCCGGCGAAGCGCAGCGCGCGCGGCGGCGCTTCCTGGCGGGTCGCCGCCTCGCCCACGCGGCGTAGCACGGCGCGGATGCGCGCCAACAGCTCGCGCGGGTTGAATGGCTTGGCCAGATAGTCGTCCGCGCCGAGTTCGAGGCCGATGATGCGGTCGGTCTCCTCGCCGAGTGCCGTCAGCATCACGATCGGCACGTCGGACTGGGTACGCAGCCAGCGGGCGAAATCCAGGCCGCTTTCACCCGGCAGCATCAGGTCGAGCACGACGAGGTTGAAAACGCCGTTCGGCACGGCGCGCCGGGCCTCGCGCGCGTCGCGCACGGCGGTGACGCGGAACCGCTGCTTTTCCAGGAAGCGGGCGAGCAGGTCGCGAATTTCCCGGTCATCGTCGATGACGAGGATATGCGGAAGCGTCGCGGTGCTGGTGGTGGCGGCGGCGGACGTGGCGGTGGCAACGGTTCCCATGACGGGTACCTTAATCCAGTTTCGCCCGTTTCACAGCGACCGCATTGCATCCCCGGGACGGGCGACGCACAAGGGCGGCGTGGCCTTCCCGCATCCCCCGCAAGCCGCGCGCGCCGGCCTCGACGCGCTGTGCGCCGCCGATCCCGATCTGGCCGGCGTCGAGGCGGCCGCCGGGCCGCTGCCCTGGCGGGTGCGCCCGGCGGGCTTCGCCGGGCTGTTGCAGGCGATTGTCGGCCAGCAGATCAGCAACCAGGCGGCGGCGGCGATCTGGGGGCGGTTGCGGGCAGTGCCGGGGGCACTGACGCCGGAGGGGATGCTGGCGCAATCGGAGGAGACATTGCGCGGGGCCGGGCTGTCGCGGCCGAAAGTGGCACATGCCCAGGCGCTCGCCGCCGCCTTCGCCGACGGGCGGCTCGACGAGGCGGGCCTCGCCGCGCTGGAGGACGACGCGGCGGTGGCGGCCATCGTCGCGGTGCGCGGGCTGGGGCCGTGGACGGCGGAGGTGTACCTGCTGTTCGCGCTGGGCCGTGAGAACGTGTTTCCGGCCGGCGACCTCGCGCTCGCGGCGGCGGCGGCGGATCTCAAGCGGCTGCCGGCGCGGCCCGGCCCGAAGGCGCTGCGGGCGTTGGCCGAGCCGTGGCGGCCGTACCGGGCGCTGGCGGCGCGGCTGCTGTGGCACCACTGGCGGCATGTCACGGGCCGGCCGGCCATGGACGATTTTTGTCCCTCATGAGACACCGCCAATATCGACGACGGTCGCGGAGTGCTGCATGAAAACCTTCCATCCCAATCTGCCGGTCACGCGGCAGGACGATATCGCCATCGTGACGTTTGCCCGCCAGGAGGTGCGCAACGCCTTCAACCTGGCGATGTGGTGCGGCCTGCAGGACACGATGGAGGCACTGTCGGCCGAGGACGGGCTGCGCTGCGTGGTGCTGCGCGGCGCGGGGGAGGAAGCGTTTTCCGCTGGCGCCGACATCTCCGCCTTCGCCACCGAGCGCGGCACCCGCGCGCTGGAGGACGTGTATGCCCAGGTGCTGCACACCTCCATGCAGTCGATCCGGCTGTGCCGGCATCCGGTGGTGGCGATGATAAGGGGCTTCTGCCTCGGCGGCGGCGCCGGGATCGCCACGATGTGCGATTTCCGCGTGGGCGGCGAGGGCATCCGCTTCGGCATCACCGCGCGCAACCTCGGCATCTGGTACCCGTATGCCGAGATCGACCCGATCATCCAGACCGTCGGCACCGGCGTGGTCGCGGAAATCCTGATCGAGGGCCGCATCTTCAACGGCCGCGAAGCCTACGAGAAGGGCCTGCTGTCGCGCGTGGTGGCGGACGACGCGGTGGAGGCGGAGGCGATGGCGCTGGCCGGGCGCATCGCGCAGGGCAGTCCGCTGTCCGCGCGCTTCCACAAGGCGGCGCTGCGCGCCCTGCGCGGGCCGCTGCCGATCACGCCGGAGCAGGATCTGGCGGTGAACGGCTTCGTCGAGACCGAGGATTTCCAGGCCGCGTTCCGCGCCTTCATCGCCAAGCGCAAGCCGGTCTGGCAGGGACGCTGACGCCGCGCGCGCCCGGCCGGCGCGCGGAAACCCTCTGTTCATTCCAGGTGCCGACAGTAGGGACTTCACCGGAGCACCCGATCGCGTGCCGTTGCCCCAGGCGCAGCGCCTTCCCGATCTACAGGCAGTCCTCGGTTTGCGACCGGCGACGTTCCTCGAACGCGGGGTCAGCATACCGTTCACCACGCCGTTCCTGGTCGGCGCGCGGCTGCGCCCCGCGGCGCGCGGCGGGCAGGAACTGGTCGTCGCCAATGCCTCTGGCGGGCCGGGCGTGTACATCACCTCGTGGGAGGGCGTGCAGTCGCTGTGCTGCCCGACCCTGCACGACCGCCGGCTCAGCCGGAAATTCGACGCGCTGTCCGTGCCCGGCCCGGAGCCGCTGCGCCGGATCGCGTTGGACGTGGCGGAGGAGGGGCTGGCCGGCCGCGCGGCGGCCACGGCGGCGGCGGCGGCGCGCGCCCAGGACGCGCGGGCGCTGCTGGCGATGAACCTGGAATTGCTGCTGGCGGTGATCCGCGCGGTGGAACCGCGCGAGCCCGGCGGCTCGCCGCCCGAGGCGACGGAGGATGAGGCGGTGACGCGGCGGGCGCGCGCGGCGCTGGAGGTGATCGCCCCGCATATCGGCCGCGCGCCCGAGCAGTTGTTCCAGGCGGTCGGCGAGATCGCCGCGAGCTTCGCGCGCATCGGCGCGGGGCCGGACGCGGACAGCGCGCCGCTGCCGGCACTGATCGCCAGGGTGGCGGCGCTGCCGGGCGAGATCGGCGAGTGGCCGTTCGCGCGCGGGCAGGACGGCATGCTCGACACCGCCCTGGTGCAGGAGATGTGCGCGCTGGCGACGGCGCTGGCGCGGCTGGCACTGGAACAGGCGCGCGCGCTGCTCGGCGACATGCCCAAGCTGCTGCGGCGCTGGTGCGTCGAGCGCGCGCAGATCGAACGGCTGGCGGAAAGGCCGGACTGGCTGCTCGACGGCTGGGAGCGCATCTGCCTGGTCTGGAGCGTGGCCGAGGACACGCTCGGCCGGCCGCTGGCGCTGCGCGAGGTGACACACCTGCTGCCGATGCTGCCGCGCGAGGCGTCCGACTGGGCGGGGCTGGACATCGACGCCAGAACCGACGCGCTGACGCGCCGGCGGCGCATGCCGATGGCCGAGGACTGGCGCACCGGCATCACCCACGCCGACCTGATCGCGCGCAACGAACGGCTGCGCGCCCTGGCGCCGGCGGGGCCGGGATGAGCGGGCCGGAATGAGCGGCGATGGCGGAGCAGCCGACCCGCACCGGCTGCGGGGCGAGGTCGCGGCGGCCGACAACGCGCGGGTGCTGCGTATCCTGCGCGTGGTCGATGCGCTGCCGGTGCGCGGGGAGGCCGACGCGCTGATCGCGCCGCTGCGCCCGCGCCTGGCCGTGCTGCGCCCGCCGCGCCCGCCGAGCCTGACCCGGCTGCTGTTCCAGCCGCTCGACCCGCTGATCGTGCCGGGCCCGGTCTGGCGGCCCGCGACACCCGGCGTGCCGCGCCCGTTGCTCGCGCCGCTGGCGGCGATCGTGGTGGCGGCGATGGGCGCGTCGGGCACGGAGGCGCAGGCACGGCTGGCGCGCAAGGCCACGCTGACGCCGCCGGTGGCGCTGGAGGTCGGCGATCTGATGTGGCCGCATGCGGCGGCGGTGCTGCGGGCATGGCACCCGACACCCGCCTTCGCCGCCGCGACGCGGATCGACGCCGCGGCGCTGCCCGCGCTGGTCGGCGCCGTCGCGGCGCTGCTCGATCACGGCGCCACGCTGTGCCGGCTGGCGCAACAGCCGGACGCCGCCGCTGACCCGAGCCTGGCGGGGATGCTGCTGACATCGGCGGCGCGGGGCGGGGCGGCGGCGTTGCAAATGATGCTGGCGCTGCTGCTGGCGCACACGCCGGACGCCGGCCACGCGCTGCGGCTGGCCGAGAGCCTCGCGCCCGCATCGCTGGTCGATGGCGCGCTCGATTTCCTGTTGCGCGGCTTCGCGGAGGCCACGGGCGGCATGTCCGGCGACGCCGCCGCGATGCGCCGCGCCGCGATCCTGCTCGATGCGATGGAACGGCAGGGCGGGCGACGTCCAGCCCGCGCGGCCAAGCTGGCGGTGGTGCGCCGCCGGCTCGACGGCGCCTGCCGTGCGCGGCTGGAGGCCGCCGCCGATGGTCTGGCCCGCCTGCTGCCGGACGGCGCCGGGGCGGTGGACGATGCGGAGGTCGCGGGCATGGAGGCGATGGCGCTGGAGGCGCGGCGGCTGGAGGCGCTCGGCCGCAGGGGCGGTGGCGTCGGGTTCGACGACGCGCCGCTGCGCCGCGCCGCCGAACACCTGGCGGCGTCGGCGGCGCTGGCGCCGGTGGATCGGCTGCGGCTAACCGAGATCCTGCTCGGCCCCGACGCGGCGCTGGCGCTGGGCGAGCGGGCGGGATTTGCACCCGGCGGCTAGCGCGCCGATGCCCGGTTGCCGGCGGCGCCGGCCCGTATAGACTGCTACAAATGTACTCTTTTCCGAGCGTCCGGCGAGCCTCCGCTGCCACGCGCCCGCGCCCGTGCGGGTGTCGCCGATGACGGAGATCGGCGACCTCGGCGCCCCGGCGCAGCCGCCGCTGCCGCGCTTTACCGTGACGCTGCGCGCGCCCGAACTCGGCCCATGGCGGGCCGGCAACACCGGCATCCCCGGCTTCACCACGCGCGCCGGCGCCCGGCCGGGGCCGCATGTGGCGCTGGTCTCGCTGGTGCACGGCAACGAGATCGCCGGCGCCATCGTGCTGGAACGCCTGCTCGCCGCCGGGCTGCGGCCGCGCCACGGGCGGCTGACCATGGGGTTCGCCAACCTCGCCGCGTTCGACCGCTTCGACCCCGCGCACCCGACCGCCTCGCGCTTCGTCGAGGAGGATCTGAACCGGCTCTGGGACGCCCCTGTGCTCGATGGCCCGCGCCGCTCGGTGGAACTGGACCGGGCGCGCGAGATGCGGCCGCTGATCGACACGGTGGATGTGCTGATCGACCTGCATTCGATGCTGTGGGCCTCCGAGCCGCTGGTGCTGAGCGGGGCGACGGCGAAGGGGCGGGACCTCGCGCTGGCGATCGGCCAGCCGGATCTGGTGGTGGCCGACGAGGGGCATGTCAGCGGCCGGCGGATGATCGATTACGGCGCCTTCGCCGATCCGGCGGCGGCCCCCACGGCGGTGCTGGTGGAAGCGGGCCAGCACTGGGCGGAGCCGACTGTGGCGATGACGCTGGCCAGCGTGGCCGGGCTGCTGCGCCATCTGGACATGGTCGATCAGCACAAGGCGCTGCCGCCGCCCGCGCCGCGCGGCCGGCCGCGCTTTGCCGAGGTGACCACGGTGGTGACGGCGGCCACCGCGAACTTCGCCTTCGT
>JAKBCB010000146.1 GCA_021808185.1 Pseudomonadota bacterium | reverse complement strand
CCAGGTTCCGTTGCCCGGTGAGCCGTATTTGTTGATCAGGTTCGAGTAGTGCTCGGTGCCTTCGACGGCCTCGGGCGAGTTGAACACTGGGTTCATCTTGGCATCGAGGAAGTTCGCGCCGTAGGAGCGCATCCACTCGGTCCAGGTATAGACGTTCATGCCCTCGCCGCGCAGGCCGCGCAGCGCGATGCCGAACACCTGCGGCGGCTTGGTCAGCTTGGCGGCGGCGGCCTCCAGCTCGTCCATCGTCGCGGGCACTTTCAGGCCCGCGCCGTCCAGCAGATCCTTGCGGTAGTACAGGATCGTCACTTCGGAGTAGATCGGCAGGCCGAACAGCGCGCCTTGCCAGGAATACGAGGTCTTCAGGCTGTCGAAGATGTCGTTCAGCTTGTACGCGGGCTTGATCGAGGCATCGAGCGGCGCCACCCATTTGTTCGAGGCGAACAGCGGGATGTAATTGTTGTCCAGGCAATAGATCTGGAAGCCGCCGACCTTGTTGGACGCGTCGGCCACGATCTTGCTGCGCAGATCGTTCTCGGGATAGTTGGTGTACTTGATCGTCGCGCCGGTGGCCTTCTCGAAAATCTCCTTGTGGCTGGAGATGAAATCCATCGCCGGCAGGCGGCGACAGGCGACGTTGATCGTCACCCCCTCGAACGCCTTGGGCGCGGCGTAGGACGGCAGCGAGTCCACCACCGCCTTTTCATAATCGGCCGCGTAGGCGCCGCCGGCGAAGCCGGTCAGGGCGACGGCCGCGGCTGCGGCTGCAACGTACTTCATGGACCCTCCTTAGCCGCCACGTGGGCGGGCGTTGTTGTTCGCGCTCGTCCGGCCGGATCCGTGGAACGATCAACCTTGCTCAGAGGCTGCCGCGCAGGCCGCATCGCGCCCGCATGTTGGCCGTTCCCATCCGGTTCTTCGACACATGCCATCTTGATGTGACATATGTCATATCGTGCAAGCGACGCTTCGGCCTGTCAAGCCGCCACGGCGGCCTGCCGCGCGGCCATCCAGTCGTCGAGCGCGGCGACCTGCGCCTGCGTCATCCGCAGGCCGGACTTGGTCCGCCGCCACGCCACATCCGCCGCCGTGCGCGCGAATTCATGCGCCATCAGGTAGGAGACCTCGGCCTCGGTCAGATCGCCGCCGAAGTCGCGCCCGCACTCCGCCGCCGTGCGCCGCGCCCCGAGCATCGCGCGCGTCGCGGTGCCGTAATGGTGCACCAGCCGCCGGGCGCGCCTTGCATCCAGGAACGGGTAGGCGCGCCGCAGCTCCTCGCTCAGCGCCGCCGCGCCGCCCGGCGGAAATGCCCCGCCCGGCAGGGTCGAGCGGGCGGTCCAGCCGGCATTGCGCCCGATCGCCGGGTTCAGCGCCGCAAGCTTGCCGAGCGCATCCTCGGCAAGACAGCGATAGGTCGTGATCTTGCCGCCGAACACGCTGAGCAGCGGCGCCTCGCCGTTGCCGCCGTCCACCGCCAGCACGTAATCCCGCGTGGTCTCCTGCGCGGCCGAGGCGCCGTCGTTGAACAGCGCGCGCACGCCGGAATAGGTCCATACCACGTCGGCGGGCACGACGCTGGTGGTGAAATAGCTGCTGGCCGCCGCACAGAGATACGCGATCTCCTCCGCCGTCGCGCGCACCTCGCCCGGCTCGCCCGTGTAATCGCGGTCGGTCGTGCCGATCAGGGTGAAGTCGTCCTCGTACGGGATCGCGAAGACGATGCGCCCGTCCGGGTTCTGGAAGATGTAGCAGCGGTCGTGGTCGAACAGTTTGGGCACGACGATGTGCGAGCCTTGCACCAGCCGCGTCGCCGCCCGCCCCGCGCGGCCCAGCACGCCGGCCAGCACAGCATCGGCCCACGGCCCGGCCGCGTTGACCAGCGCCCGCGCCGCCACCTGCGCGCGCGCGCCGCTCGCCATGTCCTCCAGCTCCAGATGCCACAGCCCGTCCGCGCGCCGCGCGGCGCGGCAGGCGGTGCGCACGCGCACATCCGCCCCGCGCGCCGCCGCATCGGCCGCGTTCAGCACCACCAGCCGGTTATCCTGCACCCAGCAATCCGAATACTCGAAGCCGCGCGCGGAGACATCGCGCAGCGGCGCGCCCGCCGGGTCCGACACGAGGCGCAGCGTGCGCGTCCCCGGCAACAGCCGCCGCCCGCCCAGATGGTCGTAGATGAACAGGCCGAGCCGCAGCAGCCAGGCCGGCCGCAGCCCCGGCCGGTGCGGCAGCACGAAGCGCAGCGGCCAGATGATGTGCGGCGCCATGCGCCACAGCACCTCCCGCTCGGCCAGCGCGTGGCGCACCAAGCGGAATTCGCGGTGCTCCAGATAGCGCAGTCCGCCATGGATCAGCTTGGTCGAGGCCGCGGACGTGGCCCCGCCCAGATCGTCCATTTCGCACAGCAGCACATCCAGGCCCCGCCCCGCCGCGTCGCGCGCGATGCCGCATCCGTTGATGCCGCCCCCGATCACCGCGATGTCGTAAATCCGGCTCATCGCCCCGGCCCCCGTGCCGCGAGCAGGTGTCGCGCCACCGCGACGAAGCCGCGCCCGCCCGGCTCGGCCGCGACATAGGTCGGCTCCGCCTCCAGCTCTCCGCCGAAGTCCAACAGGTTGGCCACGCCGCAGGAATGCGGGAAGAAGCCGAACATCGGCGCGTCGTTCGGACTGTCGCCGACGAACACCACCCGCTCCCGCATCGCGTCGAGATCGCGGCCGATCACCTCGGCGGCGAAGCGGCGCGTCATGCTCAGCTTGTCGTACTGGCCGAACCAGCCGTTGACGTGGATCGAGGAGACTTTGGCCAGCGCGCCTTCCGCCTCGAAGATCGCCTTGATGCGGGCGACGCAAGCGCGGTCCAGCGGCGCCACGTCCTCGCGGAAGTCGATCGCGAGATCCGCCTCGCGGTAAGCCTGATCGGCCGAGACGGCCGCACCTGGCACTTCGGCCAGGATGCGCGCGCGCACGGCGGCGAGGCGGCGGCGATTGTCCTCGCGCTCGGCGCCGCTCGCCGCGAACACCCGCCGCATCCGCCGCGCCGCGCGGTCGTAGGCGAAGTAGAACGCGCCGTTTTCGCCCACCACGCCCGCCACGGGCCAGAACCGGGCGATCATGTCGCACCACCCGGCCGGGCGGCCGGTGATCGGTGCGACGACGATGCCCGCGCCGGACAGATCCTCCAGCGCGCGGTACGCATCGGCCGACAGCCGGCCATCGTCGGTCAGCGTATCGTCGATATCGGCGAACACCACCTCCACCGCCGCCGCGACCGCATCCGGCATCTGCGACAGCGGGCGCACCGGCTCAGCCCTCCCCGGCCACGAACGCTTCGAGCAGCCCGGCATCGGCCGCGATGTCCAGGAAGGAGAAGCGGTCGCGCATCTCCCGGCAATGCAGCACCGCCTCGCGGTAGAAATCGGGCGGCACGCCAAGCCCGGCCGCCGTCGTCGGCCCGCCGGCATCGGCCAGCAGGCGCGTCATCGCGTCCACCGGGATCGTGAAGGCGGCCAGTTCCCGGCGCAGCGCGGGCCACAGGGCTTCCAGCCGGGCGTTGAACGCATCCGCCCCGGCGGCGTCGAACGCCTTGCGGCGGAACAGATCGAGGCAGGTCGCGGCGGCCGGCCCACCCATGCGCCGCGCCATGTCCGCCGCGTCGATGCGGGTCGGCCGCACCACCGGCGGGCGGTCCTCGGCCAGCATCCGCTGTTGCAGCCGCGCGAGCGTGAGGGCGGCGACACCAACCTGCTGGCCGTGCAGGCTGCCGGGATGGCGCGGGCCGGCGAAGCAGTCGATGTAGTGCGAGACCTGATGCTCGCCCATCGAGCCGTGGTTGGAGGTGCCGGTGAACGACACCCCGAGGCCGCACAGGGTCAGCACGCGGACGAGATAGCCGACCGCCGCCACATCGCCGCGGCCGAGAGCCGCCGCGCGCCGGTTCAGTTCGCGCTCGTCGTCGTCCTGGATGATGTAGGGCACGCGCGAATAGACGCTGCCGAGCAGCCGGTGGGACATCCACCAGTCGATCTGCGCCACCGAGCGCACCAGGCAATCCCCGAACCCGGCGGCGGCCAGGTGGCGCGGGGCGGCGGCGCTGACCGCGAGATCGACGAAGAACCCCGCCGGCGCGTGCGAGGCGAGCGAGACCTTCAGCCCGCTCTCCAGCGTCATCGAGGCGGTCGTCGAGGTATAGCCGTTCATCGAGGCGGCGGTGGCGAACACGCAGTAGCGCCGCCCGTCCAGGCCGGTGACGTATTTGCACAGGTCGTTGATGGTGCCCGACCCGACCGCGACCACGGCGTCGAACCCGGCGAGTTTTTCGCGCAGGTCGGCAACCCCGGCCATGTCGGCGTGCGGCCGGTCCAGCACCACCGCCGCCACCGGCCCGAGCGGGCGCAGCGCGCGCGCCACCCGCCCGCCCATCGCGTCGTACGTCGCCGCATCGGCCACCACCGCGTAGCGCGACCCGAGGCCGAGCGGGCGCACCAGATCCGCCTCCCGCCCGTCCAGACTGTCGGCGAAGACGATCGACTCATACGGCACGCGCGCGATCTGGCCGGTTTCCGGGTTCGTCCAGCGCCCCGCCACGATGTCGTCGATCAGCGCCGTCCATCCCCCGCCAGGGGGCGCTTCGGGCGTGAGCGGGTCGGTGAGGCGTGCCATGGGGTCGCTCATGCGGAGATCAGGCCATGACAAATGCCGTTCGACCTCGACATATGTCAAGACACCCGCCACGCCCGCTTGACGCATGTCGGCAAGCTGCGAAAAACTACCGCATGTCAGGGGAACGCAAATCGCCGCAGGGCAGTCCGAACCGCCCGCCCAACGTGCCGGCGGAGTTCGAGGACTCGGTCGCATGGGCCGCGTGGCTGTATTACGCAGACCAGCTCACCCAGAGCGAAATCGCCGAGATTCTGAAACTGTCGCGCGCCAGCATCGTCAAGCTGTTGCAGGAAGCGCGCGAGCGCGGCGTCGTCACCATCCGGCTGAACACCGAGGCCGCGAGCCGCACCCGCATCGCGCGCGCGCTGACCGAACGCTTCGGCCTGACCGCCGTCACCGCCATTCCGGCGCTGGAGGGCACGCCCCTGGTCCGCCGACTGGGCGATGCCGGGGCGCGGGTGCTGGCCGACCAGATCGAGCCGGGCGACGTGATCGGGGTGGCCTGGGGGCGGACGATCCTGGCCCTCGCCCGCGCCATCGTCCCGCCGGAGGGCGTGGCGCCGCTGACCGTGGTGCAGGTCTCCGGCAGTTCGACGGGCGGCTCGGCCGAGTTCTCGCCCGAGCTGTGTTCCTCGCTGCTCGCCAGCCGGCTGATGGCACGCTGCGCCAACCTGCTCGCCCCGGCCGTCGTCTCCACGCCGGAGCTGCGCAACCGGCTGATGCTCGAACCCTGGCTGGTCAAGCAGTTCCAGTTGATCCGCGCGGCCCGGCGGATCGTGTTTGGCGTGGGCGATGTCGGCCCCGGCAGCACGGTGCGCGACTCCGAACTGGCCGGCAACGACGTGATCGACGCCTACGTCGCCTCCGGCGCGGTGGCCGCCATCATCGGGCTGTTCATCGATGCCGCGGGCCAGCCGGTCGCGGGCGATCTGGATGGCCGGCGCATCGGCATCACGCTGCCGGAGCTGAAAACGATTCCCGCGCGGATCTGCGTCGCCGGCGGGCCGGGCAAGGTCGAGGCGCTGCGCGCGGCGCTGCGCGGCGGCTATGTCACCCACCTCGTCACGGACATCGCCACCGGCGAGGCGCTGCTGGCCGGGCCAGCCGACTGAAAGCGGGCCGACTGAAAGCGGGCGCCGCCTACCCCGCCTTCGCCAGATCGTCGAACCGGCGCAGCCGCGCGACCAGCGCCGCCATCTCGCGGACCGGGATCATGTTCGGCCCGTCGCTCGGCGCGTGGTCCGGGTTTTCGTGCGTCTCGATGAACACGGCCGCGACGCCCACCGCCAGCGCCGCGCGCGCAAGCACCGGGGCGAACTCCCGCTGTCCGCCGGACGCGCCGCCGAGGCCGCCGGGCTGCTGCACCGAATGGGTGGCGTCGAACACCACCGGATAGCCGGTCGCGGCCATGATCGGCAGCGCGCGCATGTCCGAGACCAGGGTGTTGTAGCCGAAGCTGGCGCCCCGCTCGCACAGCATGATGTTCTCGTTGCCGGTCGAGGCGATCTTGGCGGCGACATGCACCATGTCCCACGGCGCGAGAAACTGGCCCTTCTTGATGTTGATCGCCCGTCCCGTCGCGCCCGCCGCCAGCAGCAGATCGGTCTGGCGGCACAGGAAGGCCGGGATCTGCAACACGTCCACCGCCTCGGCGGCGGGCGCGCAGTGCTCGGGCAGATGCACGTCGGTCAGCACCGGCATGCCGTACTGCTCGCGCACCCGCGCCAGGATCTCCAGCCCGCGCGCCATGCCGACGCCGCGCGCGGCGCCCGCGCTGGTGCGGTTGGCCTTGTCGTAGCTGCTTTTGTAGATCACCCGCACGCCGGTCGCGGCGCTGATCTCGTCCAGCGCCGCCGCCATCTCCAGCGCGTGGCCGAGGCTTTCGATCTGGCACGGCCCGGCGATCAGCACGAACGGCAGATGGTTGCCGATCTCGATGCCGCCGACGCGGACGGTTTTCTGCTCCGGGGCCTCGGTCATGGCTGCCTCACACCAGCCGGGCCTGCCGCACGGCCGCGGCGATGAAGCCGCGGAACAGCGGGTGCGGCTCGAACGGCTTGGATTTCAGCTCGGGGTGGAACTGCACGCCCAGGAACCAGGGATGGTCGGGCAATTCCACGATCTCCGGCAGCACGCCGTCCGGCGACATGCCGGAGAAGCGCATCCCCGCCGCCTCCAGCCGCTCGCGGTAGCGCACGTTCACCTCGTAGCGATGGCGGTGGCGTTCGTGGATCTGTGCCGCACCGTAGATTTCGCGCACCAGCGAGCCTTCCGCCAGATCGGCCGGGAACGCGCCGAGGCGCATGGTGCCGCCGAGGTCGCCGCCGGCGGCGCGTTTCTCGATCTCGTTGCCGCGCGCCCATTCGGTCAGCAGGCCCACCACCGGCTCCTCGCACGGCCCGAACTCGGAGGACGAGGCGCTGTTGATGCCCGCCATGTGCCGCGCCGCCTCGATCACCGCCATCTGCATGCCGAAGCAGATGCCGAAGAACGGCACGCGGCGTTCGCGCGCGAAGCGCACCGCCTCGATCTTGCCCTCGGTGCCGCGCTCGCCGAAGCCGCCGGGCACCAGGATGCCGTGGACGCCTTCCAGGCGGGCCACCGTGTCCGGTTCCTCGAAGATCTGGCTATCGACCCAATCCAGCCGCACCCGCACCCGGTTGGCGATGCCGCCATGCGCCAGCGCCTCGGCCAGCGATTTATAGCTGTCGAGCAGGTTGGTGTATTTGCCCACCACGGCGATACGCACCTCGCCGTCCGGCGCGCGCACCACGTCCACGATCCGCCGCCAGCGCGACAGGTCCGGCTCCTGCTCGTGCGGCAGGCCGAAATGGCGCAGCACTTCGCGGTCCAGCCCCTCGGCGTGGTAGCTCATCGGCACGTCGTAGATCGTGTCCACGTCCAGCGCCGCGATCACGGCCGAGGGCCGCAGGTTGCAGAACAGCGCGATTTTCCGCCGTTCGTTCTCCGGGATGGGGCGGTCGGCGCGGCAGATCAGCATGTTGGCCTGGATGCCGACATTGAGCAGTTCCTTCACGGAATGCTGCGTCGGCTTGGTCTTCAGCTCGCCTGCCGACTTGATGTACGGCACCAGCGTCAGATGCACGTACATCACCCGTTCCGGGCCGATCTCGTTGCCGAGCTGGCGGATCGCTTCCAGGAAGGGCAGGCTTTCGATGTCGCCCACGGTGCCGCCGATCTCGATCAGCACGAAGTCCACCGGCCGGCCGCTGGCGTCCAGCGCCTCCTGGGTGATGGCTTCCTTGATCGCGTCGGTGATGTGCGGGATCACCTGGACGGTGGCGCCGAGGTAGTCGCCACGCCGCTCCTTGGCGATCACGTCGGAATAGATGCGCCCCGTCGTCGCGTTGTCCGCCTTGGTGGCGTGCACGCCGGTGAAGCGTTCGTAGTGGCCGAGATCGAGGTCGGTTTCCGCCCCGTCGTCGGTCACGAACACCTCGCCGTGCTGATACGGGCTCATCGTGCCCGGATCGACGTTGAGATAGGGGTCGAGCTTGCGAAGGCGGACGGTGTAGCCACGCGCTTGCAGCAACGCGCCGAGAGCGGCGGATGCGATGCCTTTGCCAAGCGAGGAAACCACGCCGCCGGTGATGAATACGTACCGCGTCATGGGCCACCAGATTACAGGCGCCGCCGAGTCGGATGGAAGCCGAATGGCGGGCGCGCGTTGCCATGGGAGGGGTGCGCCGGGTGCAGCCCTCGCCGCCCCGGTCACACGCCCTGGTCGGGAAGTCTCAGTTGGTCGGTACGCCCGGTTTCGCGGGGGCCGGCGCGGGGGCGGGGGCCGGCGCTTGTGGGGTGGCCGGCGCACTCGCGGCAGGAGTCTCCGCCCCCGGAGCGGCGGCGGGCGGCGCGGCCGGT
>JAKBCB010000145.1 GCA_021808185.1 Pseudomonadota bacterium | reverse complement strand
GGCCGCGACGGAGACGCGCGCGACCTGGGCGGCGCGCGCCGCCTCCGTGGGCGCGGGGGGCAGCGTCTTGCCGCGCTGGCCGCGCCTGTCGGTCTGGCACGGGGCGGCCGACCCCGCCGTCGATCCAGCCAACGCGGACGCGCTGGTGGCGCAATGGACAGCGCTGCTGGGGCTGGAGGAGGCGCCGGATTTCGAGGAGGCCGAGGCGCCCGGCGTGCGCCGCCGCGTCTGGGGCGACGCCGTCGAGCAATGGCGGCTGGACGGCTTCGGCCACGCCTACCCGGCGCTATTGCCGGGGGCGGACCCGTTTGTCATGCCGGCACCGGTCGCCGCCACCGAGGCGATCGCGCGGTTCTGGGGGCTTGGCGCGGCGTGACGACGCGGCTCGCATTGCTGATCGAATACGACGGCACCGATTACGTCGGCTGGCAGAGCCAGGCCGGCGCGGGATTGTCCGTGCAGAACGTGCTGGAGGGGGCTGCGGCGCGGCTCGCGGGCGGCGCGGCCGTGCCGAGCACCGTCGCCGGGCGCACTGATTCGGGCGTGCATGCCGAGGCGCAGGTGGCGATGCTGGAACTGCCCGGCGACTGGCGCGCGGCCAAGGTGCGCGAGGCGCTGAATTTCCACATGAAGCCGCACCCCGTGGTGGTGCTGCGCGCGGCGATCGCGCCGGAGGGCTGGAATCCGCGTTTTTCCGCCATCGGCCGGGCGTATCGCTACCGCATCCTCAATCGCCGCGCGCGCCCGGCGCTGCTGCGCGACCGGGTCTGGCACGTGGACCACCCGCTGGACGAAGCGGCGATGCACCGGGCCGCGCAATCCATCCTGGGCAAGCACGATTTCTCCTCGTTCCGCGCCGCCGCCTGCCAGGCCAAAAGCCCGCTGCGGACGCTGGACCGGCTGGATGTCGCGCGTCACGGCGAAGTGATCGAGATCGTCGCCGAGGCGCGCAGCTTCCTGCACCATCAGGTGCGCAACATGGTCGGCACGCTGAAGCTGGTGGGTGAGGGGCGCTGGCCGGAGAGCGCGATGGCGGCGGCGCTGGCCGCGTGCGACCGTTCGGCCGCCGGCCCCACCGCGCCGCCCGGGGGCTTGTCGCTGACCGGCGTGCGCTACCCGGTGGACCCGTTCGCCACGGCGGCTTGACTCAGATCAAGGCGAATCCCCCCGGCGGCGCCCACCGAGGCGGCTTCTGGAAACCTCGGGATGCCGTTTCATGTCGCGCCTGGGACTTGCGGGCTGCCTCGCCCTGTCGCTGCTGAGCCTTGCCGCCGTCGCCGCGGAGCCGCAGCCGGATGGCACGCCCATCAAGGTGACACCGCGCATGCGCGGCGCGGGCGTGGTTTCCAGCGGCGTGACCCTGCCGCCGGCGCCGCCGGCCACCGGCACGCGGGAGCATCCGGTGCCATCCTGGGGCAAGCCGCTGCCGTTTCCCATCATCATCGCCGACCGCCACAACAACCGCATCCTGGAAGTGGCGCCCGACAAGCACATCATCTGGGAATTCACCTCCCCGAGCCTCAAGGTTTACCGGGCCAACGACGATGCATTCTTCTCGCCGGACGGCAAGGAGATCTCGGTCAACGAGGAAGACAACTACGACATTCACATCGTCGATTACGCCACGCGCTCGCTGATCTGGAGCTATGGCGAGTCCGATACCTTCGGCAAGGGCGAGGGGCTGCTGAACTTCCCCGACGATGTGCACATCCTGCCCGACGGGCGGGTGATGACCGCCGATATTCGCAACTGCCGCGTGCTGTTCATCGACCGCGAGAAGGAAAGCGTGCTCTCGCAATGGGGCAAGCCCGGTACCTGCCGGCACGATCCGCCGCGCTTCCTGAACCTGCCGAACGGCTCGACCCCGCTCGATAACGGCGACATCCTGATTACCGAGATCCCGGGTTCGTGGATCACGCGGCTGACCCTGGACGGCAAGGTGGTCTGGAGCCGGCAGGCGCCGCATGTGAGCTATCCGTCCGATGCCTACATGACGCATGATGGGCAGGTGATCGTGGCCAATTACGCCAAGCCCGGCGGGGTCGTCGTGTTCGACCCCGGCAGCGGCAAGGTCACCTGGGAGTATTCGGAGAAAAAGGGCGAGAAGATGCTGGTGCATCCCTCGCTGGCAATGGAACTGCCCACCGGCGACATCCTGCTCAACGACGACGAGCGGCATCGGGTGATCGTGATCGACCGCAAGACCAAGCAGATCATCTGGCAATACGGCGTCACCGACCAGCCGGGCCACGCCCCCGGCTATCTGTTCTATCCCGATGGCCTGGACATCGACGTGTACCACGACTGGAAGACGACGCTGGCCGGCCACGACTGAGCGCCGTGCCTTTCGGCGCCGGCCGCTGGTCAGGGCCGGTGCCCCGCTGTATGCGCAAGGTCTCGATCTGGCGCGGGGAGGGGACACAATGGACGTCGAAACGCTGCGGGCGCTGCAAGCGCCGTTGAAGGCACGGTATCGCGAGGAGCCGGCCAGCGCGCTGGTTCCGGCGCGGGCGGAGGCGACGCTCGACATGACCGATGTGGCCTGCGCGGTGTCCGGCTGGCAGGGCAGCACCTCCGCCGGGCTGCACCAGGCCGCCGGGGGCAGCGGGGCGCTCGCGTGCTCGGCCGACATGCTGCTGGAGGCGCTGGTCGCCTGCGCGGGCGTCACGTTGCGCGCGGTGGCGATGGCAATGGGCCTCAGCCTGCGCGGCGGACGCGTGATCGCCGAGGGCGTGTGGGACGCGCGCGGCACGCTCGGCGTGGACAAGACCGCGCCGGTGGGCATGACCGAGATCGCCTTGCGGTTCGAACTGGACACCGATGCCGACGCGGCGAAGCTGGAACGGCTGGTGGCGACGACCGAGCGGTACTGCGTGATCTTCCAGACCCTGCGCACGCCGCCGAAGCTGAGCGCGACGCTGGTCGCGCCGGGTTAGGGCGCGTCGCCACCTCGACACCCCACGCGCGCCTGATGCACTCTGTCGCTCTTGGGCGAGGAAACAGCATGTCGTTGGCCGGAAAGCGGTTTCTGATTATCGGGGCAACCCAGGGCATCGGCCGCGCGCTGGCGGCACTGGTGGCGGGGCAGGGGGCGGACCTGATCGTGGCCAGCCGCAGCCCGGAGCGGGTGGCCAAGCTCACCGGGGAACTGGCCGCCACGGGGCGGCTGACCGGCAAGGTCATCGACCTCACCGATCCCGCTTCCATCTCCGCCGGCATGAAGGCGGCCGGCAAGATCGATCATCTCGCCATTCCGGGCAGCGCCGTGGCGTTCGGCTCGTTCCGCGAGCTTGATGTCGCGGACGCGATGGCCTCGATGCTGAGCAAGTTCTGGGGGCCGTATCAGGCGGTGCGCGAGGCGGATTTCTCGGCCCGCGCATCGGTCGCCCTGTTCTCCGGCAGCGCGAGCCGCAAGCCGATCGGGGCCGCCGCGCTCACGGCGATCAACAGCGCGGTGGAGGGGCTGGGCCGAGGGCTGGCGCACGAACTGGCGCCGGTGCGGGTGAATGTGATCTGCCCAGGGCTGGTCGATACCGAGATGTGGTCGCGCCTGCCGAACGGGCAGCGCGGCGAGATGATGGAACAGGCGCGCCGCCGCCTGCCCGCGCGCCATGTCGGCACGGCGCGGGAGATTGCCGAGTTGACGTTGGCGGTGTTGCTCAACCCCTACATGACCGGCACCGTCGTGGACATCGACGGCGGCGGGCAGGTGGCCTGACCCGCCTGGACAGCGCCGGTGGCGTGGGCGCAATGTCCGTAACTTCATAACGCACGCCACGGAGGACGCCGCGATGACCGCTCCCGGTTCGCGCCAGCACGCCCAGCACCCATTCCTCGACGGCAAGACCAAGCGGCTGCTGATCGACGGCAAGTGGCTGGAGGCCGCCTCCGGCAAGACCTTCGACAGCATCAACCCGGCGACCGGCGAGGTGCTGGCGCAAGTCGCCGAAGGCGACGCGGAGGATATCGACCGCGCGGTGGAAGCCGCGCGGCGCGCGTTCGAGGGGCCGTGGGGCAAGGTCAAGCCGTTCGAGCGGCAGGCGATCCTGCTGCGCTTCGCCGATCTGGTGGAGCAGCACGCCGACGAAATCACCGAACTCGACACGCTCGACATGGGCGCGCCGGTGCAGCGCACGCGCGGCATGAAGCGTCGCGCCATCGGCCTGCTGCGCTACTACGCCGGCATGGCGACGGCGCTGCACGGCGAGACCATCGAGAATTCGCTGCCGGGCGAGGTGTTTTCCTACACGCTGAAGGAGCCGGTGGGCGTCGTCGGCGCCATCATCCCGTGGAACGCGCCGCTGTCCTCCAGCCTGTGGAAGATCGGCCCTGCGCTGGCGACCGGCTGCACCGTCATCCTCAAGCCCGCCGAGGAAGCGCCGCTGACGCCGCTGCTGCTCGGGCAACTGGCGCTGGAGGCGGGCGTGCCGCCGGGCGTGCTGAACGTGGTGCCGGGGTTCGGCGAGACGGCCGGGGCGGCGCTGGCGCGGCATATGGGCGTGGACAAGATCGCGTTCACCGGCAGCCATGTCACCGGCCAGAAGATCGTGCAGGCATCGGCGGGCAATCTGAAACGGCTGTCGCTGGAACTGGGCGGCAAGTCGCCGGACATCGTCTTTGCGGACGCCGATCTGGACGCGGCGGTGCCCGGCGCCGGCATGGCGACCTTCCTCAATTCCGGCCAGATCTGTTCCGCCGGCACGCGGCTGTTCGTCGAGCGGCGCATCTATGACGAGTTCGTCGGCCGCGTCGCCGATTTCGGCCGCAACCTGCGCGTCGGCAACGGGCTCGACCCGGACGTGACGATCGGGCCGCTGGTCTCACGCGAGCAGTTCGACCGCGTGAGCAGCTACCTCGCCATCGGCCGCCAGGAAGGCGCCCGCCCGGTCACCGGCGGCGAGCGGCTGACCGACGGCGATCTGGCAAACGGCTATTTCGTCGCCCCCACGGTGTTCGCCGACGTGCGCGACGACATGCGCATCGCACAGGAGGAGATCTTCGGCCCGGTGATCTCCGCCATTCCGTTCACCGATATCGACGAGGTGCTGAGCCGCGCCAACAACACCATGTTCGGCCTCGGCAGCGGCGTCTGGACGCGCGATGTGAGCAAGGCGCACCGACTCGCGAAGGGCATCCGCGCTGGTTCGGTGTGGATCAACTGCTATCAGGCGATGGACCCGGCGGTACCGTTCGGCGGCTACAAAATGAGCGGCTATGGGCGCGAGAGCGGCATCCAGCACCTGGAGGAGTACCTCAACGTCAAGGCGGTGTGGATCAAGACGGACTGACGGCACCTACGTTTTGTTCACTGTCGCTTGGCGGCGGCTTCGGTAGTGTCCCGCAAGGGAGGAATCACCGGATGCTCGTCGCCCTCGCGTTGCTCGCGCTGCTGCTCGCTGCCCTGGCCGCGGTCTATGTCCGCGACCGGCGGCAGACCGCGCACACCATTCTGCGCAACTACCCGCTGGTTGGTCATGTCCGCTACTTCGCCGAAACCTGGGGCGAATACATGCGGCAGTACCAGTATCTGCCGGACTGGATCGAGCGCCCGTTCACGCGGCTGGAGCGGGCATGGATCTACCGCTCGGCCAAGGGCGTCTCGAACCTCGTCAGCTTCGGCAGCGAGAACACCCCCGCCTTCGTGTTCCGCAACGCGCCGTTCCCGGTGCTGGAGGCGGAGCAGCGCGGCTTCGCCGGCAAGCAGATCGGCATCGCCGAAGGGCCGGGGGCCTGTGCCGCGCCATACATGGCGCGCAGCTTCTTCAACATCTCCGGCATGAGCTACGGCGCGCTGAGCCACGCCGCCGTCACGGCGCTGTCGCGCGGCGCCAGGCAGGCGGGCATCTGGATGGCGACCGGCGAGGGCGGGCTTTCGCGCTACCATCTGGAAGGCGGCGCGGACATCGTCATGCAGATCGGCACCGCCAAATACGGCGTGCGCGATGACGCGGGCAATCTGTCCGAGGAGAAACTGCGCGCCATCGCCGCGCATCCGCAGGTGCGCATGTTCGAGGTCAAGCTGGCGCAGGGGGCCAAGCCGGGCAAGGGCGGCATCCTGCCGGGGGCCAAGGTCACGGCCGAGATCGCCGAGATCCGGGGTATCCCGCCGGGGCAGCCCTCGATCAGCCCGAACCGGCACACCGACATCGGCAGCGTGCGCGAGCTTGGCCGGTTCGTGGAACGGGTGCGCCGCGTCACCGGCAAGCCGGTGGGGGTGAAGTTCGTCGCCGGCCAGCCGGCCTTCCTCGACGAATGGTTCCTCGACTGCCTCGCCCACCCGGAAGGCTGCCCGGACTATATCGCCGTGGATGGCGGCGAGGGCGGCACCGGGGCGGCGCCGGCGCCGCTGGCCGACTACGTGGGGCTGCCGATCACCCAGGCGCTGCCGCTGGTGGCCGAGGCGCGGGCGCGGCACGGCCTGACCGAGCGCATCCGCCTCGTCGCCTCCGGCAAGCTGGTCACGCCGGACAAGGTGGCGTGGGCGCTGTGCATGGGCGCGGATTTCGTGGTCAGCGCGCGCGGCTTCATGTTCTCGCTCGGCTGCATCCAGGCGATGAAATGCGGCACCGGCAACTGCCCGACCGGGGTGACGGCGGCGAACCCCAGGCTGATCGCCGGCCTCGATCCGTCCGACAAGGCGGTGCGGGTGATGCGCTACGCCGAGCGGGTGCGCGAGGAGGTGGAGATCATCGCGCATTCGTGTGGACTGGCGAGCGCGGAGGAGTTCCTGCCCAGCCATGTGACCGAGATCGAGCGCGGCGTTGGCGGCTTTCGCAATGCGGGCACCTAGGGCGGCCCTGGCGCGGGGGGCCGCGCGCCTCCGTACGGGGTTGCCTCCGGCGGCGGCTGCCCTAGGCTAGTTCAGTGACGAAGCGATTACAGGGCCTTGCCGCCCCGACCCTGCGATTCTGCGCCGTGCTGACGGCGGCTGTGGTGCTTGTCGTGGCCGACATACCGCTTGCCGCCGCGGCCGACCTGGACGGCGTCTCGATGCCCGACCAGATGCAATACCAGGGCGTGACGCTGCGGCTGAACGGCATCGGACTGCGGACCTATTCGGTCTTCCGCGTGCATATTTACGTCGCAGCCCTGTATCTGGAGAAACCGACCGAGGATGCGGACGCGATCCTGCACTCCACCGGGGTCAGGATCATGCGCATCCGCTTCGTCCACGACGTGAACGAGGATCGCGCGCGGGCGGCCTGGGCGGAGGGGCTGGCCGACAACTGCAAGGCGCCGTGCCATCTGCCGCCGCAGGATGTCGCACGCTTCCTCGCCGCCGTGCCCGAGTTCCATCGCGGCGACGAAAGCACGCTGGCGTTCGATGGCGGCTCGGTGCGGATTTCGCTCAACGGCCGCGCGCTGGGCACGGTGGACGAGCCGGCCTTCACCCGCGCCATTCTGGCCACATTCATCGGCCCCTATCCGCCGAGCGAGCCGTTCAAGCGCGCCCTGCTCGGCAGGGGCAACTGACCGCGGCGGCCCGACGATTGTTGGGCGCGGTTGCCCAGCCGGTTGTCTCTCGCGCCCAGTGCGCAATACAACCCTGCGTGGTGGAACGGCGGTCGATACGGTAAATTGCACGCCATGGCGGTGCCGGATCGGGCGGATCGTGGTTCTGGGGGAATGTTCGGCCCAGCCTGTGCCGCCGGCCACGCGCCAGGGTGGCGGCATGCCGTGACGAGAATACCCCAGGATGTGGGTCGTTTCGTATTGCTTCTGACAAATCCCTACAAGACATGACGCGATCACGCGCCGCGAAGCTGCCAACAATAGGCATGTGCTAAATCGATAAAGGCACGCCGGGCGACGGAACTCGGCTTGTCGCGGATGGAGGTAAAGACATGTCGGGCGTGGCCTTGACCGATCATGCTCCGCGGACTGGCGGGTCGTTGGCGGACGGCGACGCACCGCGCCGGGCCTTCGGGCAGCGCCTGCCCGGCGCTGGCGCCGGGACAGCGCCGCGCGCGATGAATCGCGACGTGCCGGATTTGCGCCGCCGTATCGGCGAGCACGCGCCGACCTTGCAGGGACGGCTGCCGTGGGCCGTCGGCAGCATCGTCATCCTCGTCCTGTCGGCGGGGCTGTGGCTCGACGTGTTCGAGGTGGCGACCTTGCTGGCGCGGCACGTGGCCAGGATGTTCTGAGCGTCTGGCCGCTACTGGGCCATGCCGCCGCCCACGCCGGTCATATCCGCCACCTGAAACCCTTCCGGCCACGGGTCGGATGGGTCGATCAGGTACGTGTGAAACCCGGTGATCCAGGCCCGCCCGCTGATCGTGGGCACGATGGCAGGGCGGCCGGCGACAGTGGTTTGTGCCACGATCCGGCCGGTGAAGCGGCTGCCTATCAGGCTTTCGTGAATCATCGAGTCGCCCACCCGCATCTGCCCGCGGGCGTGCAGCACGGCCATGCGGGCGCTGGTGCCGGTCCCGGTGGGGCTACGGTCGGACCGGCCGGGGGCAATAATGCAGGTGTTGCGCGTCACCGCGCCGACGCCGGCGAAGGGGCGGTTGAGCTGCACGATGGACACCCCGGCGATGTCCGGGTTGGCCGGATGCAC
>JAKBCB010000144.1 GCA_021808185.1 Pseudomonadota bacterium | reverse complement strand
GCGCTGATCCCGGACGGCGATCTGTTCAAGAGCATCGCCTCCGGCCGCGCCTCCGTCGTCACCGACCAGATCGAGCGGTTCACCGACCGGGGGATTCTGCTGCGGTCCGGCGAGGAGTTGCCGGCCGATATCATCGTCACCGCTACGGGGTTCCATCTGAACGTGCTCGGCGACATCGCGTTCAGCATCGACGGCGCGCCGCTCGTGTTCTCCGACACCGTGACCTATCGCGGCATGATGTTCACCGGCGTGCCGAACATGGTGTGGGTGTTCGGATACCTGCGCGCGGCGTGGACGCTGCGCGCCGATCTGGTGAGCGATTTCGTGTGCCGGCTGCTGACGCACATGCGGGCGCGGCAGGCCCGGCAGGTGACGGTCGCTTTGCGCCCGGAAGACGCGGACATGCGGCTGCTGGACTGGATCGATCCGCAGGACTTCAACGCCGGCTACGTGATGCGCGGCCAGCAACTGCTGCCTCGGCGCGGCGACAAGCGCGAATGGCAGCACACGCAGGATTACTGGACCGAGAAGGACGAGTTCCCGGCGATCGACCTCGACGACGCGGCGTTCGTGTACGCCTGACGGCCGGCGCTAGAGGTCCAGCGCCGGATCGGCTTCGTGCATGAGGAAGCCGGCGAGGCGGGCATCGGCGCCGGGGGCGGCCGCGAGCATCGCGCCCACCGGCATCCCGCTTTCCGCCCCCATGCCGGCGCGAACCGACGCCGCGGGCCCGCCGAGGGCGGTGATCGGACTGATGAACGACGGATCGCCGGTGCCGGTGCCGACCGGGGCAACGGCGGGGGCTGCCGGCAGCAGCAGAATGTCGGTGGGCGCGAAGGCGGCCCAGAAGCGGGCGCGGTGCGACGCGAGCGCCGCCAGCGCGCGGTGATACTCGGCGGCGGGAATATTCAGCCCGGCGGCGACATCGGCGGCAAGTTTCGGGGCGAGGCGGTTCGCTGGCGTGCCCCCGTGGCAGGCGCCGAGCTCGGCCAGCAGCACGACGCGATGCGCCTCGCGGATCTCGTCCAGCGGTACCGGCGAGCCGGCGCTTTCGACCGGCAGCCCGGTGGCGGCGAGCCGGTCGGCGAACGTGGCCAGCGCCGCGCGCGTCTCCGCGTCCGCGCGGCCGAGCAGCGCGTCGTGCAGCACGACGATGCGGCTGCCGCCTTCGGTGCCGGCGCCGAGCCGCAGATGCGCGGGAGTGTAGGCGGTGGCCAGCGCCAGCGCGTCGGCGGCACTGGCACCGAAGGCGCCGACGGTATCGAAGCTGGGCGCCAGCGGGACGACGCCGACGCCCGCGATGGACAGCGTGGACGGCTTGAACGCGCCGATGCCGCAATACGCGGCCGGACGGTTCACCGAGCCGGCCGTCTGCGTCCCCAGCGCCAGCGGCACCATCCCGGCGGCAACGGCGGCGGCGGACCCGGCGGAGGAGCCGCCCGGGGTGCGGGCGGGATCGTGCGGGTTGCGCGTTGGCGGCACGGATTCGAAATACGCGAGTTCGGTGGTGTGGGTCTTGCCCAGGATCACCGCGCCCGCGGCGCGCAGATGCGCCACCACCGTCGCGTCGGCATCGGCCGGCGGCAGCGCCGCGCGGGCGCGGCAATTCGCCCGCGTGGGCACGCCTGCCACGTCGATCACGTCCTTGATGCCGACCGGGATGCCGTGCAGCGGCCCGCGCACGCGGCCGGCGCGGACCTCCGCGTCCAGCGCGCGGGCGCTCGCGCGCGCCTCGTCGGCCAGCACCACGGCCCAGGCCTGTACCGCGCCATCCACGGCGGCGATGCGGGCGAGGGCGCGCTCGAGCAACGCCTCGGCGGTCAGGCGCCCGGCCGCGATCTCCGTGGACAAGGCGTGGACGCGACCGAATTCGGCGACAAGATGGCTCATGCGAGGTTCCTCGACTGGGCGGCACGGGACGGCGAGTATGCCCGTGCCCGGCACCGCCGGCTATTGCGCCAAGGCGCGCCGGCGGGCTGCAATGCGCCCGGACCCGCAATCGGCAGCCCCTGCCAAGGAGATCGCATGAACGACGCCAAAACCGCGCTCGGCCACAAGATCCTCAAACTGAAGAAGGAGCGCGGCCTGAGCTGGCCCGACCTCGCCGCGCGCATCGGCCACGCCCCGGTGTGGACCTGTGCCGCCTGCCTCGGCCAGATGTCGATGACGGCGGAGGCGGCGGCCAAGACCGGCGCCATCCTCGGCCTGTCGGCCGAGGAGATCGAGACATTGCAGGAGATCCCCTATCGCGGCTCGCTGCCGACGCAGGTGCCGACCGATCCGCTGATCTATCGCTTCTACGAGCTGGTGCTGGTGTACGGCACGACGTGGAAGGAAATGATCCACGAGGAATTCGGCGACGGCATCATGAGCGCCATCGACTTCGACATGACGATGGAGCGCCAGCCGGACCAGAAGGGCGACCGGGTGAAGCTGACCTTGTCGGGCAAGTTTCTGCCGTACAAGCGGTACTAGGCTGCCTCCGGCGCTTGCCACAGGCAGGCGCCGGCGCCGGCATCGGCCGTGCGCCAGCCGAGCATGAACGCCTGCGCCAGCACCTGCCGGTACACACGGTCGCGCGCCTTCCCCGTGGTGACGAGCGGCGCGCACCCGCCGCGCGACCACGCGGCATGTGCGAAGCCGGGGGGGGCGAAGGTCACAGCGCCGCCATTGGCGAAGGCGGCGCGGTTGCCGGTGTCGAGGTAGCTCTCGCAGGGCAGCCCCTCGGCGAGCAACACGCCATGCGCCGGCAGTTCGACATGCCAGTAGGTCACGGCCGCGGTGCTTTCCTGGCGGATCGTGGCGTCGTTCAGCAGGTAGCGCACCGGGATCAGCACCCCGTCCACGAACACCGCATGGTCCGGCGAGAGCAGCAGGTCGCGGTGCGGGCGGCCGAGGCCGAAGGCGCCTGCCGCTACGCGCACGGGGTGCGCGTCCTCCGGCCGGTAATGCCTGCGGCAATCGACGCGGCGATGCCCGAGCCAGACCACCGGCGCGAGCCCCGCGCCATCTGCCCTGCGCACCATATCGCCCACGCGCAGCGCCTCCACCGGTACCTCGCCGGACTCGGTCAGAATGCGGGTGCCGGCCGCGAAGCAGGCGGGCGGCTGTTGCAGCACGGCGGCGGCGGCGGCGGCGATGACGGAATGGCCCGTCTCCGTCGGGTGGACGTGATCGAAGAACAGATACTGGTCCTGCGCCGCCTGCCCGGTGGCAACCAGCGAGCCACTGCTCGACGAGGTGAAATTGCCGCTCCAGACCGGTGTGGTGACGTTCGTCAGCCCGTAGGCGGAGGGATTGGTGACGGCGTTGTCGATGATCGCGTACGTATCGAGAATGTGCAGATCCAGGCTGTGGGTCTGCAAGAACGCGTAAAGATCGGCGTTTAACTGCGTATTGTAGGAAGCGGCGAGGCCGGAGGCGAGCGCGTCCAGACTGGCGGACGGCGTGTTGCCGCCGTTGGCCGCGCCGGTCATCACCTCCGGCGTCTTGCCGAGGTCGGGCAGATCGACCACCAGCATGTGCTTCGCGCCGTCTTTGACCAGTTCGCCGATCGCGTTCATCTCGTTGTTCACCGCGTCGGTGACGTCGGTTGCCTGTTGCGCGGCGGTCAGGGTCGGCTTGTTCAGGATGTCGAGAATGTCGTTCGAGCCGATCCACATCGTGAACAGCGCGCTGGCCGGCACGGCGCCGGGCTGCGCCTCGAACGTGACGAGTTGCGAGGGTAGCGAAATCGCCGTGAGGTCGGTCTGGCCCGCGTTCTGCGGGGTCGATCCGGTCTCCGCCCCGCCATAGGCGAAATCGGTGCCGCCGAGCAGGCTCGGCTCCAGCGTGCCGAGGCCGAGCGAGAGCGAGAGATCCTGCACCCAGGTCGGCCCGTTGCTGAACACCGTGCCGTCCGTCGTGATCGGGCCGAGCACGCTGTAGGTTTCTTGGTAATAGGGCGGCGCCACCGGCTCGGTGGCGCCGATCGCGGTTGTGGCATTGGAGAGGTTGCCCGCGTCGGACAGGCTGTCGCCGAAGGCGTAGATGGCGCTGAAGCTGGTCGTCTGCGTCATGTCGGCTTCTCCAGGTGGATCGGCGCGGTCAGATGCCGGGCGTGGCCCGTTTGGCGCGGCGCTGGCGCTGGTATTTCACCAACTGATCGAGCGAGACCGCAAGCACGATCACCGCCCCGGTGACGAAGGTGCTCCAGGTCGCGTCGATGCCGAAGAAGATCAGGCCGCTGCTGATGACCTGAATGATCAGCGTGCCCACCATGGCGCCGATCACGGTACCGGAGCCGCCGGAAAGCGGCGTGCCACCGATGATGACGGCGGCCACGACGACAAGCACGAAATCCGATCCCTCGTTCGGGTCGATGGCACCGCGAAACCCGACATACATGGCACCGGACAGGCCGCAGATCGCCCCCATCAGCACCAGCGTTTGCAGCCGGACAGCCGAGTTGGCAATGCCGGCCAACTCGGCCGCTTCGGGATTGCTGCCGACTGCCTGCACGCGATAGCCGAAGCGGGTGCGATGCAGCAGCAGGTGCATCACCGCCACCAGGATCAGAAAGATCACCGCCGGCACCGGCAGCACGCCGAACAGCTTGGCCGAGACGGCGGTGAAAAAGCTGCTGTCCTGGTTTGGGGGCACCACCGCGCGGCCGTTGTTGACGACCAGCGAAAGCCCCTGGAACATCGAGAACGTGCCGAGCGTGACGATGATCGCGGGCAGCCGCAGCACCACCGCGAGCAGCCCGTTCATCAGCCCGAGCACGGCGCCGAACCCCACGCCCGCCACCGCGCACAGCCACGGGTCCAGCCCCGCCACCATCAGCAGCGCCGTCAGCACTGCCGAAAAATTGAAGATCCAGCCCACGGACAGGTCGATCTCGCGGATCGCCAGCAGGAACACCATGCCGACCGCGAGCATGCCGAGGAACGTGGTGTGACCGAGAATGGTCAGCAGGTTGAGCGGATTGAGGAAGCGCGGCCGGGCGACGCCGATCACCGTCATCATCACCGCCAGCGCCACGATCACGCCGAGTTCCTCCGGCAAGCGCCGTGGGCGGGAAGCTGCCGCCGCGACGGGCGCGGGGGGAACCGACTCTGTCATCGCATCACCTTTCGTCCACCGCGTCGGCGCCCGTCGGCAACTCGGCGGTGTTGATCATATGCAGCAGCGTGCGGCTGTCGATGCCGTCGCCCGCGAGTTCGCCCGCCAGCCGTCCCTGGTAGAGCACGAGAATCCGGTCGCACAGCCCGATCAGTTCCGGCAACTCGGTCGAGCTGAACAGCACAATTCCGCCATCGGCCGACATCTTGCGGATCAGCCCGTAAATTTCGCGCTTGGCGCCGATATCGACACCGCGCGTGGGATCGTCGAGCAGGAACACTTTCGGCCCGATCTCCAGCCACTTGCCGACGACAACCTTCTGCTGGTTGCCGCCGGAGAGTTCGTTGGCGAGGCTGTAGGGCGAGCGTGCCTTGATGCGCAGACTGTCGATCTGCCGTGTCGCACGCTGCAACGCGCGGGTCTGGCTGTACCACCACCCGTTCCCGCGCTGCGTGCCGACGACGATCTGGCTGATGTTGAACAGGATGCTCTTGTCGAGCATCAGCCCGTTGCGCCGCCGGTCCGCCGGCACCAGGCATACGCCGCGCCGCGCGGCGTCGGTGGGGCTTCTGGGCAGCCCGCGCGCGTCCGGATACGTCACCGTGCCGGCGCGCGCGCGCTCGGTGCCGAACAGGACACCGAGCAGGTTCGACACACCCGATCCTTCGAGCCCCGCGAGGCCCACGATCTCCCCCGCGCGCGCGCTGAAGCTGATGTCGTGGAGGGTATCGTTGCTCAAGCCTTGCACGACGATCCGCTCAGCGGCGGCCCCGGCACCGCGCGGCAACGGCGGCGGGAACAGCAGGTCGTGCCGGACGCCGATCATGCCCTCGATCACCTCGGGGATGCTCAGTTCGGCGCGATCCTTCGTCAGCACGTCGCGCCCGTTGCGGGTGATGGTGACGCGGTCGCAGATCGCGAACACTTCCTCCAGCCGGTGCGAGACGTACAGCATCGTGATGCCGCGCGCGCTGAGCTGCCGCAGCACCGCGAACAGCCGCTCGGTCTCGCGCTTGTTCAGCGCCGAGTTCGGCTCGTCGAGGATCAGCAGACGCGGCTCCTCCAGCAGCACGCGGCAGAGTTCGACCAGTTGCTGCTCGCCGATGCTGAGCCGGCCGACCGGCGCGTGCACGTCCACATGCAGGCCAAGCCGGTCGAGCAGATCGCGGCTGCGCGCCTCCATCGCCCGCACCGAGACGAGGCCGCCGCGCGTCGGCTCACGGTTGACGAACAGATTGGCGAGCACGGAGCGTTGCGGGAAAAGGCTGAGTTCCTGATAGACGATGCCGATCCCGCGCCGGCGTGCTGCGTTCGGTGTGTCGATCGCCACCTGCTGCCCGTCCAGCGCGATGGTTCCGCTGTCCGGTCGCGTGGCGCCGGCCAGGATCTTCATCAGGGTGGACTTACCGGCGCCGTTCTCGCCGACCACGGCATGGATGGTGCCGCGCCGTACCTCCAGATTCATGTTGTCCAGGGCAACCACGCCGCCGTACCGCTTCGCGAGCGCGTGCACCGCCACGAGCGGCGTATCGGCCATCACCACCTCAACAACGCGGGAGCGGCCTTCCGGCCGCCCCCCATCCGCTTGCCACGCAGATCACTCGGACTCGGCGGCGATCGGTTGCATACCGGCCATCAGCCCGGCGCCGGCCAGCGTCTTGGTCCAGGGCTTGTAGTAGGCGGCGGTGGCCTTCGGATCGGCCGCCATGGCCTGCGCCTGCGCGAAGGTGATCTTCGGCAGATTGTTGCCCATATCGACGCTGTCGGCGGTGACGATCTGCGTGCCGGAGTTGAAGAACCCGACGGGCGTCGGCTTCTTGGTCTTGATCGCATCCACCAGCAGCGCGACCGGCAGATAGCCTTGCACGAACGCGCTCTGTCCCAGCGTGACATAGGCGTGCCCGCCCTTGATGGCGGCGAGGTTCTCCTCGGTCAGGTCGTAGCCGCCGGCGATGAACTTGTCGCCATTGGCCGCGTTCAGCTTGCCCAAGCTCGCGACATCCGGCGCGCACAGCCCGATCATCGCGGCGGCGTCGGGGTTCGCGGCATAGAGCTGTTCCCAGTGGTTGTAGTTCTCGACGGCGCTCACCTTCACGTCGAACGGCCCGAGCACCTTCAATCCCGGGGCCTTCTTCAGAGACTCCTCGACGCCCTTGGCCCGGTTCTCCAGCACCGGGAATCCCGGAAAGCAGTTGCCGATCACCACCGTGCCCTTGGCCGACGCGCCGCCCATTTTTTCGACGATCATGCGGCCGAGTATACGCCCGCTCTCCACCGATTTCTCGCCGACATACGCAGCCTTCACCGAGGCGGCGAGCAGGTTGTACTGCGCGATCGGCACGCCGCTGGCGACGAGGTCGTTGAGCCCTTTCGCCATCGACTCGCCAGGCACCGAGGTCGCGACGCCCTGCACGCCGGAGCTGACGAAATTCTGCACCGCGCGCAACTGCGCCTCCGGATCGCCGCCGGATTTCTGCGCGACGGCCAGCTTCACGCCGAGATCGTCGGCCGCCGCCTGCGCGCCATCGACGATCTGCTGGATGAACGGATTGCCCTGCGCGTGGGTGACGAAGCCGACGGTCACATCCTGGGCCCGCGCCGGCAGGCCGCAGAACGCGAGCGCGGCAAGCACCGCCGCCGCGACGGACGCGGCCTGTCTGGTTCGTGACATTTCTTCCTCCCTGTGTTGTGCAGTCTTTTTGCTGTCGTCCGCCCTTAGACCGCCGTCATGCCGCCATCGACGAACATCAGCGAGCCGGTCATGTACGAGGCATCGTCGGAGGCCAGGAACGCGATGGCCCCGGCCAGTTCCTCCGGCTGCGCGCCACGGCGCAGCGGAATCGAGCGAACCAGCGGCTCGTACACCGCCGGGTCGGCCACCAGTTCATGCACTATGGGCGAAAGGGTGAAGCCCGGCACGACGACGTTCACGCGAATGCCGTCCGGCGCGTAGTCCACCGCCATCACGCGCGCAAGCCCGTGTACGCCGCCCTTGCTGGAGCTGTAGGCCACACTTTGCGGCGTGACCCCGAAAATCCCGGTGGGCGATCCGGTGATGACCACCGCCCCACCGTTCGCTGTCGCGCGCATCGCCGTGACGCCGTGCTTGCAGGTGAGGAACATGCCGGTCAGGTTGACGCCGACGATCTCGTCCCACACGGACTTGTCCACCGTATGCACCTTTCCGTCACGCTCGGCGGAGAAGATGCCGGCGTTGGCCACGAGGATGTCCAGGCACCCGTATGCCTCGATCACGCGCATGAACGCCGCCGCGATCTCGGCCTCGATGGCGACATCGGCGGTGATCGCAAGGGCGATGCCGCCGGCCGCGCGGATCTCGTCGGCGGTCTTGTTCGCGGCGGCCTCGTTGCGATCGATCACCGCCATGCGGCAGCCTTCCTCACCCAGCCGCAATGCCGCGGCCCTGCCGATCCCGGAGCCACCGCCGGTCAGGGCGGCAACCTTTCCCTTCAGCCCACGCATCTGCTGTGTTTCCCCCTGTCTTGCCGCGCGCGTCGGTGGTGCCGGCTACATTGCGCCGACCT
>JAKBCB010000143.1 GCA_021808185.1 Pseudomonadota bacterium | reverse complement strand
GCAGGCGGCCGGCTGACCATCGAAACCGCCAACGTCCATTTGGATGAATCCTTTGCGCGGACCAGCGAGAGCGTGCGTCCCGGCGAGTACGTGCTGATCGCCGTCACTGACACCGGCACCGGCATGACGCAGGACGTGCTGGACAAGGTGTTCGAGCCGTTCTTCACCACCAAGGATATCGGGCAGGGCACCGGCCTCGGCCTGTCGCAGGTCTACGGCTTCATCCGGCAGTCGGGCGGCCACGTGACGCTGTACAGCGCGCCGGGGCGGGGGACGACGGTGAAGCTCCATCTGCCGCGGCTGACCGCGGCCGGCGAGCCGGCCGAGCCGGCGAGTGAGGCAGCGCCGGTCTCCGGCGGCAGCGCGCTGGAATGCGTGCTGGTGGTGGAGGACGAGCACGACGTGCGCGCGCTGACGGTGGCGATGCTGCGCGACCTCGGATACGCGGTGCGGGAGGCGGCGGACGGGCCGTCGGCGCTCGCCGTATTGCGGCGGCACGGCGACATCCGCCTGTTGTTCACCGATGTCGGCCTGCCCGGCGGCCTGAACGGCCGGCAACTGGCCGAGGCGGCGCGGCAAATGCAGCGCGGGCTGCGCGTGCTGTTCACCACCGGCTATGCCCGCGATGGCATCGTGCATCACGGGCGGCTCGATCCCGGCGTGGAACTGATCGGCAAGCCGTTCACCGCCGTGGAACTGGCCCACAAAGTACGCGGGCTGCTGGACGCGCGGGAGCATCAGGGCGCGGCCGGCGCGTGACGCCACCGCCGGGCCCGCGCTTGCGCCGGTCGGGCGGTTCCGCTACACGCCCGCGCCGGCGGCACCCGTAGCTCAATTGGATAGAGCACCAGACTACGGATCTGGGGGTTAGGGGTTCGAATCCTCTCGGGTGCGCCAGTCCCATCACGATCGATGGTCCGTGATCGCCGGGCGTGCCGCGCCGCGCGAAGGGTGCTCGGCCATTCGATTCGGGGCCGGAGGAAAGCGACCCGGCTGCAACCGGCGCGCGCAACTGACCAAGGTGTGAACGGTTGCGAAACGCCGCGGAAGGCCCCCGCGACGCTCGCGCCACGCTGGTCAATGTGCTGTTTTCATGAGATAATTCATTTTTAGCTCGGGTCGTTCGCGACCGCACAAATTAGAGTCTCGGTAGCGAAATTGGCTTTGACTCGGATCGCCTTTCGGGCTAGAACCGCCCTACAAAACTTCACTGGGTAAGGGTCGCGAGATGGCAACGACGGTCGCGGTTGGCAGCGTTTCGGTCTCAACGAATGGCGCGCTGACCAATCAGATCCTGCAGTCGCTCTCCGCGCTGTCGGCGACACTGGCTGGCGTGGGCGCGACTCCGTCTTCGGGCGGCTCGGTGGGCAATGCGACGGGGCCTGGTCTACAGCTCAACATCGCCTCCACGGCCAGCGGGTCGTTCTCGGTCGGCGGCGGCTATCCGGTCGTCACCTACCAGGGGTCCGGCACGCTGACCGGCGCCGACTCCAGCACGGCGGTGGTGGGGATCATCAACTATGCCGGCGGCGCCGGCACGGTGATCTCGGGCAACACCGGCACTGGACCCGGCAATGTTTCGGATAGCCTTGGCGGGGCGCTGATGAGCTTCGCCGGTGGCAACAATACCGTCAGCGCCTCGGGTAACGGCCAGAAGATCAACCTCGACGCCGGCAACAACTGGATTGACGCGATCGGCGCCGGCCAGATGTACGCGCAGGACGGCGGTTCCTCCACGATCAACAGCAGTGCCAGCACATCCGGCACCTCGACCGCGATGGCGTCCGGCGGCAACCTGACCTTCCTCGGGTTCGGCGCGGGCGGCGACGTGGTCAGCGCGAGCGGCGCGAACACCAACCTGCAGTTCCTCGGGATCGGCGGCGGGACCGACTCGGTCTATGGCGGCGCCGGGGCGGACACGGTGTTCGCCGGCTCGGCCGTGTATCACGGCGGCACGGGCAGCGACCTGTTCGTCGGCGGCAGCGGGATGACCACGCTGTATGGCGCCTCCAACGAGACGGTCTACAGCGGCTCCGGCGGCGGCGACTGGAACTTCGCGTCCAACTCCAAGGACTTCTTCGACGCCGCGGGGGGCACGTCCTCGGCCATGGCGGCGGACACCGTCATGCTGGCGTCCGGCTCGGTCGCCTCGAATGTCTGGAGCGCGAACAACGAGAACCTGACGCTCGGGTCGCAGTCCGGCGCCTCTACCGGCGCGGTGGTGGTGGCCTACGGCAACAACGACTCCATCAACATGACGAACTCGGCCGGCGGCAATACCGTCGTCATGTGGAACGTCAATCTGAGCTCGACGCAGGCCTTCACCGGCAACACCACGCTCACGGGCTCCAGCGCCGGCCACGACGTGGTGGTGATGTTCGGCTCGCTGTTCGGCCTGGCGTCCGAGGGGGCGCACACCATCACCATCGACAACTGGCAGTCCACCGACGTGCTCGACCTCAGCTCCGGCTACACGGCGGCACAGGCGCAGGCGGCGACCACCGCTCTGGCCGGCGGCAGCTCCTTCACCCTGTCCGACGGCACGACGGTGCAGTTCAACGGCGCCAAGCCGACCACCATCGTCCACTCCTGACCGGGCGGGGCATCCGCCCCGTCACCGGCTTCCGGCCGCATGCACCAGCCCGCCCCTCGGCGGGCTGGCTGCGTTTCGGGTCGGTTGTGCGCCCGCGGCAATTGCCCCTAGACTGAGCGGAAATACGCCAGTTACCCGAGTTTCCCGATGCCGGACGATGCCGAAACAGGCCGCCGTGCGCACCCGCAGGAGCGGCTGGAGCAGGCCGCGCGGGCGGCATGGCTCTATTATATCGGTGGCCGCACGCAGGATGAGATCGCCGCCGCCCTGAACATCTCCCGCCAGGCGGCGCAGCGGCTGGTGTCGCTCGCCCTGGCGGAGAAACTCATCAAGTTCCGCGTCGATCACCCCATCGCCGCCTGCATGGCGCTGGGTGAGGCGCTGACTCAGCGCTTCGGGCTGCGGGGGTGCGAAGTGGTGCCGCAGGACGGCCCGGCCGGCGCGCTTGCGGGCGTTGCCGTGGCAGGAGCGCGGCTGCTGGAACGCTGGTTCAGCCAGAAGGCGCCGATCGTGCTGGGCGTCTCCACCGGCCGCACGTTGCGCGCCGTCGCCGCCGAACTGTCGCCGCTGGCAGTGCCGCAGCACAAGGTGTTCTCGCTCTGCGGCATCATCGCCCGCGACGGCCGCGCCATTGCCGCCGAACCCGTGATGCAACTGGCCGAGCGCACCGGTGCGCAATGCTTCCCGATGCCGCTTCCGGTGGTGGTGGCGACGCTCGAGGAGCGGCGGCTGCTGCAATCCCAGCAGGCCTACCACACCCTGACCACGCTCTATGCCGAATCGCGTTTCCTGATGGTCGGCATCGGCGAAGTCGGCTGGCAGGCGCCGATCCATGCCACCGGCTGCATCACCGACGGCGAGCTGACCGAACTCATGCAGGCCGGCGCCGCCGGGGAGATCGCCGGATTCGCCTTCGACGCGGCCGGCAGGATGCTGACCGGCGGCATCAACGAACGTGTGACCGGGCTGTCCGTGACATCCGCCCATGCCGGCATCACTGTGGGAGTCGCGGCGGGGCCGGCGAAAGTGGCGGCGCTGCAAGCGGCGCTGGAGGGGCGCCTCATCAACGCCGTCATCACCGATGAGCCGACCGCCGCCAGCCTGCTCGCGGGCGGGCGCAACGACTTGACAAGCGGCGAGAACTCTTGATGATCTGCTCGGCGGCTGGGCATGCGCCCGGCGCAAGGGCCAGGAGAGGAAACGGCAACCATGCGAATGAGGCACCTTCTGTGTGGTGCCGCTTTGCTCGCCCTGTCGGCGGGCGCGGCATCGGCGGCGACCATCACGATCGCGACCGTCAACAATTCCGATATGATCCGGATGCAAAAACTGTCCCCGCAGTGGGAACAGAAGACCGGAAACAAGATCAACTGGGTGGTGCTGGAGGAGAATGTCCTGCGCCAGCGGGTCACCACCGACATCGCGACCAAGGGCGGACAGTTCGATATCCTGACCATCGGCAGCTACGAGACGCCGATCTGGGGCAAGCAGAACTGGCTGCTGCCGCTCGATGACTTCCCCGCGTCCTACGATTACAACGACATCTTCAAGGGCGTGCGCGACGCGCTGTCGACCGGCGGCAAGCTCTATGCAGTGCCGTTCTATGCCGAAAGCTCGTTCACCTTCTATCGCAAGGACGAGTTCGAGAAGGCCGGGCTGAAGATGCCCGACCACCCGACCTACGACCAGATCGCCCAGTTCGCCGACAAGCTGACCGACAAGGCGCACGAGAAATACGGCATCTGCCTGCGCGGCAAGGCCGGCTGGGGCGAGAACATGGCGTTCCTGGATACCGCCGTGAACGCCTTCGGCGGGCGCTGGTTCGACATGAAGTGGAACCCGCAGCTCACCTCACCAGAATGGAAGAAGGCCGTTACCTTCTACGTCGATCTGATGCACCGCGACGGCCCGCCCGGCGCCACCAGCAACGGCTTCAACGAGAATCTGGCGCTGTTCACCACCGGCCACTGCGCCATGTGGATCGACGCGACCGTCGCCGCCGGCATGGTCTATGACAAGTCCAAGAGCCAGGTTGCCGACGTGACCGGCTTCACCGCCGCGCCGAAGGAAGTGACCGACCACGGCAACGGCTGGTTCTGGTCGTGGGCGCTGGCGGTTCCGTCCAGCTCCAAGAATGCCAAGGCCGCCAAGGACTTCCTCGCCTGGGCGACCTCCAAGGACTACGTCAAGACGGTCGGCGAGACGGATGGCTGGACCGTCGCACCTCCGGGCACGCGGCAGTCCACCTACGCCAACCCCGAATACCTGAAGGCCGCGCCGTTCGCCGAGACGGTGAAGAACGCGATCCTGTCCGCCGACATCACCCACCCGACCAAGGATCCGGTGCCCTATACCGGCATCCAGTACGTCGCCATCCCCGAGTTCCAGGCGATGGGCACGCAGGTCGGCCAGCTCATCTCCGCGGCACTCGCCGGCCAGATGAGCGTGGACGAGGCGCTGAAGCAGGCGCAGGCCTCGGTGAAGAGCACGATGGAGCAGGCCGGCTACATCCAGTAGCGGGCCGCAGGACGGTCCGGAGCCGCGGCTCCGGACCGTCGCCCGCCCGGGGAGGGAACCACGATGAGCACCACGGCGGTGACCAGGCTGCCGACGCCCCGCACACGGCGCAGCCGGACCAGCGGCGGCGCGGTGAACACGCTCCCCCTTGTCGCCCCCTCGGTCGTCCTGCTGCTGATCTTCTCGCTGGTGCCGCTCGCGGCGACGCTGTGGTTCAGCGTGCTGCGCTACAATTTGCTCAATCCGGCGATCCACGGCTTCGCCGGCTTCGCCAACTACCGCTTCCTGTTCGCCGATCCGGCGCTGCTGCATTCGCTGTTCGTCTCGGTCGCCCTGGTGGTCGAGGTGCTGGTGATCACCGTCGGCCTCGGCTGCATCCTCGCCTCCCTGTTCGAAACGCGGTTTCCCGGGCGCAGCATCGCCCGCGTACTGATGATCTCGCCGTTCTTCGTGATGCCCACGGTCAGCGCGCTGATCTGGAAGAATCTGCTGATGCATCCGGTGAACGGGTTCATCGCCTGGGTCACGCGGAGCCTCGGCCTCGGGGTGGTCGATTTCTTCACCGACTGGCCGCTGACCTCGGTCGTCATCATCGTTGCATGGCAGTGGCTGCCGTTCGCCTTCCTGATCCTGCTGACCGCGCTGCAATCCTTGGACGAGGAAACGCGGGAGGCGGCGAATATCGACGGCGCCGGGCCGATCCGCACCTTCCTGTTCATCGAGGTGCCGCACATGGGACGCGCCGCCTCGGTCGTGGTGCTGATGGAGACGATCTTCCTGCTCGGCATCTTCGCGGAGATCTACGTCACCACCTCCGGCGGCCCGGGCATCGCGACCACCAACCTGACCTTCCTGATCTACGAGCGGGCGCTGCTGGCCTACAATGTCGGCGGTGCCTCGGCCGCCGGCGTGATCGCCATCATCCTCGCCAACGTGCTCGCGGCCTTCCTGGTCCGCGCGATCGGCAAGAGGCTCGACATATGAGCGCGCGCAACCGGACGCAGCCGATCGCCGGCACCTTCGCCTGGCTGGCGGCGCTGCTGATGTTCTTCCCGATCTTCTGGATGTTCCTGGCCAGCTTCAAGACCGAGGTCGAGGCCATCGCGACCCCGCCGGAACTGATCTTCACGCCGACGCTGGAGAACTATCGCGACATCCTGCAGCGCGCGGACTACCTGTCATTCGCGCTCAACAGCGTCATCGTCTCCTTCGGTTCGACCGTGCTCGCCGTGCTGCTCGCGGTGCCGGCGGCGTTCGGCATGGCGTTCTATCCCACCGAGCGGACGCGCGGCACGCTGCTGTGGATGCTGTCCACCAAGATGCTGCCGCCGGTCGGCGTGCTGGTGCCCATCTACCTGTTCGCCCGCGATGTCGATCTGCTGGACACGCGCACCTCGCTGGTCATCATCTACACGCTGATGAACCTGCCGATCGTGGTCTGGATGCTGTTCACCTTCTTCAAGGAAACCCCGAAGGCGATCATCGAGGCGAGCCGCATCGATGGCGCCAACGTGAGCCAGACCATCTTCTCCGTGCTGCTGCCTCTGGTGTTGCCCGGCATCGCCTCCACCGCGCTGCTCAACATCATCCTGGCGTGGAACGAAGCGTTCTGGAGCCTCAATCTGACGGCGCACAACGCGGCGCCGCTGACCGCCTTCATCGCCAGCTTCTCCGCGCCGGAAGGCCTGTTCTGGGCGAAGCTGTCCGCGGCATCGACCATGGCGATCGCACCGATCCTGGTGTTCGGCTGGATCAGCCAGCGGCAACTGGTGCGCGGCCTGACCTTCGGCGCGGTGAAATAGGGAGGATTGCCGATGTATCTGGAGAAGTTCAACCTCAAGGGGCGCACCGCGGTCGTGACCGGCGGCGGTCAGGGGATTGGTTTTTCCTGCGCGCAGGCGCTCGGTGAGGCCGGGGCGCGGGTGGTCGTCGCCGACATGATGCCCGACCGCGTGCAGAACGCGGTGCAGCAGTTGCAGAAGCTCGGCATCACCGCCGAGGGCGAGAAACTCGACGTGACCGATTCCACCGGCGTCGCGGCGCTGGCCGAGCGGCTGGACCGCAGCGGCGGCGTGCAGGCGCTGGTGAACAATGCCGGCGTCGCGAAAAGCGACGTGCGGGCGGAGGATACCTCCGACGAGCACTGGCGCTTCCACATGTCGGTCAACCTGGACGGCGTGTTCTGGTGCTGCCGTGAGTTCGGGCGGCGGATGCTCGCGCGCAAGCAGGGCGCCATCGTCAATATCGGCTCGATGTCCGGCTTCATCGTCAACAAGCCGCAGGAGCAGGCGTTCTACAACGCCTCCAAGGCCGGGGTGCATCACCTGACACGCTCGCTCGCCGCCGAATGGGCGGATCGCGGCGTGCGGGTCAACGCGGTGGCGCCGACCTATATCGAGACGCCGCTGACCAAGTTCGGCATGGAAGACGCCGAGCTTGCGAAGGTCTGGCTGGAAATGACCCCGATGGGCCGGGTCGGCCAGCCGGAGGAGATCGCCTCCGTCGTGCTGTTCCTGGCCTCCGATGCGTCCAGCCTGATGACCGGCAGCATCGTGCTGGCGGATGGCGGATACTGCTGCTGGTAGGGTCTTCGCCATGAAATTGCAGGGCAAGGTCGCGGTCGTCACCGGGGGCGCGCGCGGCATCGGGCGCGCCATCGCCGAGCGCTACGCCGATGAAGGCGCGCGCGTCGTCGTCGCCGACCTGTCGGAGGCGGAGTGCCGCGGCGTGGCGCAGCAGATCGGCCGCGGCGCGATCGGTGTCGGGCTGGACGTGACGCGGCAGGACTCGATCGATGCGATGGTCGCGGCGGTGGTGCGCGAGGCCGGACGGATCGACGTGCTGGTGAACAATGCCGGCGTGTTCGACATGGGGCCGCTGCTGGACGTTGCCCGCGACAGCTATCACCGCGTGTTCGCGGTGAATGTCGAGGGGCTGCTGTTCACCTTGCAGGCGGTGGCGCGGCAGATGGTGAAGCAGGGGGAGGGCGGCAAGATCGTCAACTTCGCCTCCCAGGCCGGGCGGCGGGGGGAGCCGCTGGTCGCCGTCTACTGCGCCTCCAAGGCCGCCGTGATCAGCCTGACGCAGAGCGCGGGTCTGGCGCTGGCGAAGCAGCGCATCAACGTCAACGGCATCGCCCCCGGTGTGGTCGATACGCCGATGTGGGACGACGTCGATTCACTGTTCGCGAAATACGAGAACCTGCCGCTCGGCGAGAAGAAGAAACAGGTCGGTCTGGCCGTGCCGTATGGCCGGATGGGCCGCCCGGACGACATGGTGGGCGCGGCCGTGTTCCTCGCCAGCGCCGATGCCGACTACATCGTCGCCCAGACCCTGAACGTCGATGGCGGCAACTGGATGAGCTGACCGCGGGTGGGGCGGGCCTCGCGGCCCGCCCCGCGTTGCCTCAGCCGATGCTGGCCAGAATCGCCAGCAGCAGCAGGGCGACGATGTTGGTGATCTTGATCATCGGGTTCACCGCCGGCCCGGCGGTGTCCTTGTACGGATCACCAACCGTGTCGCCGGTCACGGCCGCCTTGTGGGCGTCC
>JAKBCB010000142.1 GCA_021808185.1 Pseudomonadota bacterium | reverse complement strand
ACGGTCACCTCCTGCGCATCGGCCCGCACATCCTCGGCGGTGCGGACGATCAGCGGCGCTGCCATCAGCATCTGTTCCTGCAGCCCGTGATGGGAATGCATCCAGTGCGTGCCGGTGCGCGCGGCGAAATCGTATGCTTGGTCCGCGCCGTTCGCGATCAGGGTACCACCGGTCTCGACCACGCCATCCTGGAGATAGGGCGGTGTCTGGCCGTGCCAGTGGACGATGGTGTCCTCGCCGGCCTGGTTGGCAAGCATCACGGCGAACCTTTGGCCGGGGTCGAGCACCACGCCGGGCGCGCCATCCGGCCCGGTGATGCCGAACACCGAAGCGGACTTACCGTTCACCTCCAGGGTACGGCGGCCGGTCGTCAGGCGAAACGGCGGCGAAGCGGCGAAGGCACGTGGACGATGGGAGAAGGCGGCAATTCCAGCGGCGCTCGCACCGAGCAAGCCGCGTCGGGAAAGAAGAATACTGCGCATAATGCGTCCGATCCGAGTGAAGCGAGAATGGCGCGGTCGCGATGGCGATCACGCGGCTTGCCTCCCGCCGGACGCTAGAAAGCGTTCCGGCGGTTCAGATCGCGGCGCGGGGTGGCCGCAGGGCGGGATCGGGCGCGGCGCCGCCTATCTGGCGGAGCACGGGCGGGAGGAAAGCAACGACGATCCCCGCGACTGGCGGGATGAGTGCGGGAGCCATCTGAGGTGGCGCGACGACCATGGTGCAGGCGCTCACATGGCAACACGGCATCCCATGCGGCTCGTCAGGCTGGCAGGGCAGCGGTACCCCATCACTCGCGCCCACCGCGATCAGCGTGGCGTGGCCAAGGGCGACATGATGCATGGCGGAAGCTGCCCCGTACTGGCCCGCGAGCAGCAGAGCGACCAGCATCAGCAGTGCCGCCAGTCCTCGCAACCGCTTCTGTGCAGAGCCTTGCGGCAAAACCACCACCTCGTCATACGCCCGACCGTATCGACCGGTCCCTCGACCGTCCGCCGCTGGTCCAGCGCGTCGCCGGACGCGGAGACGTCGACAACGCTTTACGCGACATGGTCGCAGAGTATCTCCCGTTCAACCTCGTGCGGCGCGGCGCGTGCCGCATTGATCTGGGTCCACACGTCCACGCGGCGGTGAGCTTACCTCCAGAACCGCGCATCCGCGTATCCCGCCGGCCGTTCCGCCAGCCCTTTCGTCGATGCCGCCGTGGCCGCGTGTCGCCGACGCGTCGGGGCGAGCCGCGTCCGGCCAGATTGGCAAGTCGTATAGCGCCGTCCCAAGTCCCCCAACCCCGGAACGCCCAGGTTCACCCTCAGCGGATCGGCATCGGCCGCCGCGAACCGAACCAAGGAATGCATGTCATGCGGAAGAAGCACCTCCTGGCCATTGCGATCGGCGCGCTGCTGGTGACCGGCATCGCCGGCGGAGTGGCCCTCGCCTCGGCCGACAACGAGGGCGACATCGATGCGGCGACCCTCGCCCGCGCCAAGATCAGCCTCACCCAGGCCATCGCAACCGCCGAGCAAGAGACCGGCGGACGGGCCGTCAGTGCCGACCTGCGCGCGGAGAATGGGATGCCGCGAATTGAGGTCGAGACCGCCGGGCCGCAGGGCCCCAGAACCGTGGTGGTGGACGCGCAATCCGGCCACGTCGCCGCCACGCGCGCTGGCGAGGAGAACGATCACCAGGACCAGGATTGATCCACCGGCGGGGGCGCGGCGCCGTCGCGCCCCCTCCCCTGCCTTCACCCGATGCGTCACATGGAGGCCCACAGTGACCCCTCTTGCGATCAAGAATCTCGGTCTCGCCCTGGGTGGAGAGCCGGTGCTGCGCGATGTTTCCCTCACCGTGGGGGCGGGTGAGATCGTCGGGCTGCTGGGCCCCAATGGCGCCGGCAAGACCACGACCATGCTGGCCGCGGTTGGCCTGTTGCCCCGCACCGCCGGCGACATCGCGGTGTTCGGCCAGGATCCGTGGGAGCATGGCACGGGGCTGCGCCGACGCATCGGCGTGCTGCCCGACCCGAACGGGTTTTACGACTGGATGACCGCGCGGGACTACCTGACCTTCTTCGCCGGACTCTATGACGCCGACCTCGACGCCGCCTCGGTGACGCGGCGGCTGGACGCGGTCGGGCTGTCGCCGCCCGCGCGCCAGCCCATCGGCGCCTTCTCGCGCGGAATGCGCCAGCGCCTCGGCCTCGCCCGCGCGCTGATCGCCGACCCGCTGCTGCTGGTGCTCGACGAACCAACCAACGGCCTGGATCCGCGCGGGCGGCGCGAGATTCACGACCTGTTGGCCGAACGCGCGCACGCGGGCGTCGGCGTGCTGCTGTGCACGCACATCCTGGACGACGTGGAACGGCTGTGTACCCATGCCAGCTTCATCGCCGGCGGCCGCACCGTCGCCGCGGGACGGGTCGATGACCTCGTGCGCACCCACGCCGCGCAGCCGCGCTTCCGCCTGGAACTGTCCGGCCCGGTGCCGCCGGCCGCCCCAGCGCCCGCCGATGTGCGGGTGATCGCGCACGACCAGGGTTGGGCGGTGGTGGATTTGGACCCCGCCGTGACCCCGGACGCCGCGTGGCGCGAGCTGCTGTTCCTCGGCTGGCCGATCACCGCCATCGCGCATGAGGGTGGCGGGCTGGAGGATGTCTATCTCAGCGTCGTGCAATCCGGCCCGCCTCCGGCCGGCGCGCACACGACGAACGCAAGGTCCACGGCCCCACAGACGGGGAGGGCCGCATGAACGCGGTTGGGTTGCTCGCGCGCAAGGAAGCCGGCGAATTGTTGCTTTCCTCGCGCGGGCTGGGCTGGCTGCTCGCGGTCTCGGTCGTGCTCTCCGGCTTCGGCCTGCTGCTGATCGGCAGCCAGGAACTGAGCCTGCTCGACAACGCCCAGGTGGTTTACGACATGCTCGGCATCGTTACCGGGCTGGGCGCGCTGCTCGCCGTCGCGGCCGGGGCGGACGCGATCGCCGGCGAGCGCGAGCGCGGCAGCCTGCTGCCGCTGCTGCTGGCACCGATCCCGCGCGGCGGGCTGTTGCTGGGCAAGATCGCTGGGCAGGCGGCGGCGTGGGCGGTGATGCTGGTGCTGGCCATGCCCTATCTTTGGGCGGTCGGCAGCACCGGGCAGAACATGATCGGCGGTGGCATCGCGCTGGTGCTGCTGGGCACGCCGGTGGCGCTGGGGTTCGGCTTCCTCGCGCTCGGCCTGGGCGCCCGGTTGGGTTCCTCGCGCGGCACGCTGATGCCGTGCCTGATCCTGCTGCTGCTCTCCGCCAGCCCGCTCCTGCTCGGCCCCAGCCTGCGGCAATCGGCCATCGGCGTCGCGTTCGACACGGTCAACCCGTTCTCGGCCGCGCTGAATGCGTACGACGCCGTGGTCATCGACGGTCAGGGGGCTGCCTCCCAGGTCTGGCACGGGCTGGTGGCGCTGATCTGGCTCGCCGGCACCGCCGCCTTCGCGGGCGTCGGCATCCACCGGCTGCGGCATTGAAGGAGGACACCGATGTCCATTCACACATTGGCTCTCGCCCTGGCGCTGACGGCCATGGCCGGTACCGCGTTCGCCCAATCGGCCCCGCCCACGCTGCGGGTCGAGCTCGCGGCGGACCCCGCTAATCCCGCCGCGCCGAAGATGGGCGACCGGTTGCTGTTTCACAGCACCATTCGCAACACCGGCGCCACCCCGGCCCCAGGCGTGCTGGCCTGGGTCGGCCTCGTGCAGGTCGATCCCGGCCAGGAACAGCCGGTGGACCTGGAGGACTGGAGCGCGCACAAGGCGATCACCGTCAAGCTGGTTGCCCCCGGCGAGTCTGTCACCACGGACTGGCCGATGCGCCTGATCGCCGCCGGGCACTACCGCGTGGTGGTCACGGCGGCCTCCGGCGAGGCGGCGCTGACGCCGAGCCCGTTCGTGGACCTCGCCATCCGGCAGAAGCCCGTGGTGGAGTCCAACCGCGTGCTGCCGGTGGCGTTGGGCGTGCCGGCATTGTTGCTCGGCGGACTGCTGCTGCGCCGCCGGCACACAGGGGGCTCGACGTGAAGCTGCTGATGATCGAGGACGACGCCCAGACCGCCGACTACGTCACGCGCGGTCTGACCCAGCACGGCCATCTGGTGGACCACGCGCCGGACGGGCGTGGCGGATTGCTGATGGCCGGCGCTGGCGACTACGACGTGCTGATCGTGGACCGGATGCTGCCCGGTCTCGACGGGCTGGGACTGGTCCGCACCCTCCGGGGCGCGGGGGTGAAGACACCGGTACTCTTCCTCACCGCACTGCGCGGCGTCGGGGACCGCGTGCAGGGTCTGGAGGCCGGCGGCGACGACTACCTGGTCAAACCTTTCGCCTTCGCCGAACTGCTGGCGCGGGTGCAGGCGCTGGGCCGCCGCCCCCCCTTGTCGGACGTACCGACCTCGCTGCGCGTGGCCGATCTGGAGATCGACTTGCTGAAGCGCAAAGTGCTGCGCGGTGGCGAGGCGGTGGAGTTGCAACCTCGCGAATTCCGCCTGCTGGAGTTCCTCATGCGCCACGCCGAGCGGGTGGTGACGCGCACCATGCTGCTGGAGGGGGTGTGGGATTTCCATTTCGATCCCAAGACCAACATCGTCGAGACCCATATCAGCCGGCTGCGCGCCAAGCTGTCGCGCGCTGGCCATGATCCGGAGCTGATCCACACCATCCGTGGCTCGGGATACGTGCTGCGTGCGCCGGCTACGTAGGGTTTGGCGCAGCGCGAGCTTCCGGCTCGCGGCGCTGTATCTGCTGCTGTTCACGCTCTCGGCGCTGGTGCTGGGCGGGGCGGTGTTCCTGACCGCGCGCGCGGATCTGCAATCGCAGATGGCCGAGCGCATCACCGCCGAGACCACCTATCTGCGCGGCGTGTTCCGCAACGACGGCATTGCCGGGATGGTGGGCCGGATGGTCGAGCGCGGGCGCGGCGAGAGCGCGCTGGACTACCTCGTGCTGGACGCCGCCGGCCGCCGTCTGGCGGGGCAGATGCCGGTCACGCCCAGGCTGCGGCCGGGCTGGGCCACCATCGCCATCACCGCCCCGGAGGAAGCCGACAAGGAGCCCGAGAACGTGCGCGCGCTGATCACCGATCTCGGCGGCGGGCTGCTGCTGGTCGTGGGCGACGATCTCGGCCGCATCGACGATGTCGAGGAAGCCATCGCCACCGCGCTGGCCTGGGCAGTGGCACTCGCGGCGGTGCTCGGCATCGCTGGCGGACTGGTGCTGAGCCGGGCCTTCCTGTCCCGCATCGATACCATCGCCCGCACCGCCGAGGCGATCATCGCGGGCGATCTGGCGCGCCGGGTACCGGTGCGCGGCACTGACGACGATCTGGACCGCCTTGCGGGCACCCTGAACCGGATGCTGGACCGGATTGGCACGCTGATGGACAGCCTGCGTCAGGTCAGCAGCGACGTGGCGCACGACCTGCGCACACCACTGTCACGGCTGTCCCAGCGGCTGGAAGGCGCGCTGCTGCACGCGCGCTCGGTGGGTGAATACGAGACCGCCGTCCGCGCCGCCGTCGGCGAGGCCGAGAGCCTGCTGGACACGTTCTCCGCCCTGCTGCGCATCGCCCAGGTGGAAGGCGGCTCGCCCCGCGCCGGGTTTCGCGATGTGGATCTCGGCCAGATCGCCGAAACCGTGGTGGACGCCTATCTGCCCGACGCCGAGGCGGCGGAGCATCGCCTGACCGTCACGCTGGCGCCGGGATGCCATGTGCGCGGCGACCAGGAACTGCTGACACAGGCGATCGCCAATCTGGTCGAGAACGCCCTTCGCCATACCCCGGCGGGAACGCGGATCGAGGTCCGCCTGACGTGCGACCCGGGTGCCGGTGCCCGCCTTGTGGTCGCGGACGACGGCCCGGGCGTGGCGGCGGAAGACCTGCCACGTTTGCTGCGTCGCTTTTATCGCGGCGAGCGGAGCAGGACGACGCCGGGCAACGGGCTTGGCCTCAGTCTGGTCGACGCCATTGCCCATCTGCACGGGGCGGACCTGAGACTGGAACACGCGGGACCGGGCCTGCGCGTGGTCATGGATTTCGCGCCGTCCACGGCGGCCGGACGGTCGGTCCGTCAAAACCCGCGCGTATCGTGACACTGTAAATGCGCGGCCGAGCGGCCGGGTCGTGCCGCCGGCAGTGGTGCAGGAGGCCACCGCGATGACCCTGGGTAGGGTTGGGTTGTCGAGACACAACCTGAACCTGAGGACCACCGCGATGACCGACGACAAGAGGGCGGAATGGAGCGGATGGTTGCTACTCCGCCGCCGTCGCCGCCCGCGCCCGCCGCGCGGTGGCCGGGTGCTTGTGGAACGTGCCGTCCTTCATGATCATCGCCAGCCGGTCACGATCCTGCATGATCCGCACGTCGCGCGTCGGGTCGCCATCGACCAGCAGCAGGTCGGCCAGCGCCCCCTCTCGCACCACGCCAAGCTCACCACCCGGCAGCATCATCTGCCCGCCGATGGAAGTGGCACAGGCCAGCGCCTCAGCGGGTGAATAGCCGAACAACGTGCAGAAATGCTCCAGGTCGCGTGCGTTGGTGCCTTGCGGGGTCCAGGCAAAGCCGTAATCGCCGCCAATCACCACGCGCACGCCGCGCTTGCGCAGTTCGTTGTAGGTACGACAGCTCATGTCCAGCACGCGCTGCATCCCCAGCCGCGCCACCACCTCCGGCGTCACGCCGAACTCCTGCGCCTCGTGGATGGTGTTCCAGATCAGGCCGATGGCGGGGCCGACGAAGATTTTTTCCCGTGCCGCCTCCAGCATGTCGAGCGCTTCCTCGTCCGCCTGCTCGCAATGGTAGATCACATCCACGCCGCAGCGCAGCGCGCGCTTGACCGAATTGCCGGCGCGGGCATGGCACGCGATCTTGCGGTCGAAATCATGCGCGACTTCAACGGCGGCCATCACCTCGGCCTCGCTCATCACCGTCTGGCCGCCCTTGGCGCTGACGAAATCGTCGCCGGAGATGTTGATCTTCAGATTGTCCACGCCCTCGCGAATGCACACGCGCGCGGCCCTGCGGATTGCGTCCGGACCGTCGGCGACAAAGCCGAAGCTGGCGCGGGTCTGGTGCAGCGTGCTCTCGTCGCCAAGCCCCGCGGTGACGGTGATTTCCGGCGAGGCGGCACGGATGCGCGGGCCTTTCGCGCGCCCGGCGTTGATCTCGTTACGGGTGACGATATCGAGCCGCACCTTGGCCGAGGCGGCGCTGTAGAGACTGGTGAAACCGTGATCGAGCAGCAATTCGGCGTTGCGCAGGGTGGCGAGAAGATGCTCCTCCACGGGGATGTCGCCGAGATCGGTGTTGGTACGGGCGCCGCAGAAGCTCGGGTGCGCGTGGCCCTCGACCATGCCGGGCATCAGCGTCATGCCGTGCGCGTCGATCACCTCGCAGCCGGGCGCCTCCAGCGTGGCTCCGGGGCCGGCGACGGTGCGGATGCGGTTGCCTCGCACGATGATTTCGCCGGCGTGTGGGGCGGTGCCGGTGCCGTCGAAGATCTGGGCGTTCCTGATATGGACGTCGGCCATGATATCCTCCCGCGGTCGTTGCCGCTGCGGCGGAAGCGTACGGGGCGAGGCTTCCGGGCGTCAAGCACGCCGCGCGCTCAGCCCTGCGTGCGGAATTGCTGCGGGGTCTTGCCGAGGCGGCCGGAGAACAGCGATGTCATGTGCTGCTGCGAGGAAAAGCCGCAGGCCAGCGCGATGTCCGAGATCGGCGCTTGCGTCGCCAGCAACATGTCCCGCGCGCGCGCCATGCGCCGCTCGATCACGAAGCGATACGGCGTCATGCCGGTGCGGCGCTTCATCCCCTCGAAGATCGCACGCAGCGGCACGTTGGCGGCGGCGGCGATCTGCGCGCAGGTGAGATCCGCGCCCAGGGCCGCATCGACAAATTCACATACTGCCCTGAACTCACGGTCCGACAGCGTACGCCCACGGTCGCCGGGCGCCACCCCCATGGCGCGGATCGTCTCCAGGTACAGCAGCGACGCCAAGGACTGAATCTCGAACGGGCTGAATGGATCGCCCGTGCGCAACCGCGCGAGGACAAAGGTCGCGAGCGCGCGGATCGTGTCCTTGCGAATGTTGTTGCGGCTGCCCGCAAGTCTCGGCCGCTCCATCGGCGCGTCGTCGAACGAAGCCTGGTATTCCGGGGAGTAGCTGAAAGCGACGAAGCCCTGGCGGACCTCCTCGGCCCGCACTTGCACGCAGCCGCCACGCGGATGGTAGGCGGCGGTCTGGCCGAGGAACACCAGCGGCTTGCGGCGGTCGTCGTCGAACTTGGCGCGGCAGACGATATCGCCGAGCAACAGGCAGATGACATCTCTGTCGTTGCTGAATTCCAGCGTGTACGGCGTTGCGCGGGCGATGCAATAGCCAACATCGCCCGCCGCGCCGCGCGCGGTGAACTGCTCCAGTCCGCCGAAGCGGTCGTCGGGCGGCAGGTTGTGGCCTATTGCGACCATCCGCCCGCCCCCGCGCACACGCCACCGGACCGTGGATCGGGCATGTGCATGCCTCTTCTCCCGGACGGAAACTCCCCAAGTGCAAACAGACCATCGGCGACGGCAAAACACAATCAAAAAATCCGTCTGACGCACGCTTGTTCGCCTAACGGACGATTAAATCGGCACTTGGTCCGCAGGATTCTGTAACCGCGCAGGTTTCTG
>JAKBCB010000141.1 GCA_021808185.1 Pseudomonadota bacterium | reverse complement strand
CCCGCTCAGCCGCACCTGCCGCTTTATGCTGACCGAGGAAGCCCACCACATGTTCGTGGGCGAAAGCGGGCTGATGCGGATCGTCGAGCGCACCTGCCAGGCGATGAAGGCCGCCGGCATCGCGGACGCGACCGACACCGAGGCGGTGCGCGCGCTCGGCGTGATCGACCTGCCGCTCATCCAGCGCAAGATCAACCTGCACTACTCGCTGACGCTGGACTTGTTCGGCAACGAGATCAGCACCAACGCGGCCAATGCCTTCAACGCCGGCATCAAGGGCCGCTACCGCGAGGACAAGCTGGGCGACGACCACAGGCTGCTGAACGACACCTACCCCGTGTTGCGCCTTGTCGATGGCGCCATCGCGCGCCAGGAGGTGCCGGCGCTGTCGGCACTGAACATGCGGCTGCGCGACGATTTCTCCGATGACTGCGCCGGCGGGCTGGGGCGCTGGAACAAGGTGATCGAGACAGAGGGCGTGAACTTCCGGCTGAGCCTGCCGCATGTGGCGTTCAACCGGCGCATCGGCGAGTTCTCGAAGGCGCATGTCGCACCGGACGGCACGCTGCTCACGGCCGGGCAATGGGCGGCGCGGCGCGACGAATTTTTGCCCACGGCCGGGGATGCGGCCTATCTCGACACGCTGATGAAGCCGGTAACGGAGCCGGGACAATTCGCCGGCTGGATCGCCCCGCCCAAGGCCGGGATCGACAGCAAGCCCGGGCATTTCGAGTACGTGAAGATCCACGACTAGCCAGATGCACGCCATGCGCGGCTTCGATCCGATCGAGACGGCATCGCGCGACGAACTGACGGCGCTGCAAACCGAGCGCATGCGCTGGTCGCTGCGCCACGCCTACGCGCATGTGCCGTTCTACCGCCGAAGCTTCGACGCGGCCGGCGTGCATCCGGACGATTTTTCCGACCTCGCCGACCTCGCGCGGTTTCCCTTCACCACCAAGCAGGATCTGCGCGAGGCTTTCCCGTTCGGCATGTTCGCGGTGCCGCGCGAGCAGGTCCGGCGCATCCATGTCTCCTCCGGCACCACCGGGGCGGCGACGCTGGTGGGCTACACCGCCGAGGATCTGCGCATGTGGGCCGAGGTGATGGCGCGCAGCATCCACGCGGCCGGCGGGCGACCGCGGATGATGGTGCACAACGCCTACGGCTACGGGCTGTTCACCGGCGGCCTGGGGATGCACGACGGCGCGGAGCGGTTGGGGTGCGCCGTCGTGCCGGTCTCGGGCGGGATGACGCAGCGGCAGGCACAGCTCATCATCGACCTGCGCCCGGACCTGCTGATGGCGACACCCAGCTACGCGCTGGCCATCATGGACGAACTGCGCGCGCGTGGCCTCGGGCCGGGCGACATCTCGCTCCGCCTCGGCCTGTTCGGCGCCGAGCCGTGGACCGAAGGGATGCGCGCCGAACTGGAACAGGGCTTCGGCATCGATGCCATCGACATCTACGGCCTGTCCGAGGTGATCGGGCCGGGCGTGTCGGTGGAATGCATCGAGACGAAAGACGGTCTGCACGTATGGGAGGATCACTTCTTCCCCGAGATCGTCGATCCCGACACCGGCAAGGTGCTGCCCGCAGGCGAAGTGGGCGAGCTGGTGTTCACCTCGCTGACCAAGCACGCCATGCCGGTGATCCGCTATCGCACCCGCGATCTGTCCCGGCTGCTGCCGGGCACCGCGCGCACCATGCGGCGGATGGAGAAAGTCACCGGCCGCGCCGACGACATGATCGTGCTGCGCGGCGTCAATGTCTTTCCCAGCCAGATCGAGGCGCTGATCCTGGCCGAAGCGCATCTGGCACCGCATTACCTGCTGGAACTGCGGCGCGAGACGCGGCTGGACAGCATGACGGTGCGGGTGGAAGCGCGCGATGGCGGCGTGCATGACGGCGGCGGGGGCCTCGCGCATCGCATCCACGCGACACTCGGCATCAACGTGCGCGTCGATGTGGTGGCGCCGGGCGGCATCGAACGCTCGGCCGGCAAGGCGAAGCGGATTGTCGATCTGCGGGAAGGCGAGCGATGACAATGCCAGACCTGAGCGGCGCGTTCGGCGCCGATGTCGCGTCGTGCGGGCGCGCCTGGGCCGGTTGGGCGGCGGAACTGGCGACGCTGCCGGCCAAGCCGCGCCGCGTGGCTGCGGAGGCGGACGCGGCGGTGCGGCTGCATACGCAAGCCCGCGCGCTGCGGGAGCGTTTTCTGCTCGTGCATGCGCGGGCGCTGTACGACCGGCTGACCGCCGGGATGACCAGACATGTGCGGGTGGACACGCTGGCCTACGCGGCCGCCGATCTGGTGCCCGGCCTGGTGCCGACGCGCGCCCAGGTCGCCGCCGAATCCGCCCTGCCGCAGCGGGACAAGGAAGGGGCCGAGATCGACCAGGGCCTGCTGCTCGCGCATCTGCTGGCCGCCCCCGACAGCGGCCGGCATCTGTGCCATGCGATGCTGCTGCCCCGCCCGGACAGCGCCGAGCATTTTTCCCGGCTGCGGCGGGACGGTGTGCTGGACCTGCCCACCGCACAGGTTCGGCGGCAGGGGCGCGCGGTCGTGGTGGAGATGCGCCATCCGCGTTTCCTCAATGCCGAGGACGAGGACACGCTCGACGATCTGGAGATCGCCGTCGATCTGGCGATCATGGACGAGGCATCGCCGGTCGCGGTGCTGCGCGGCGGGTATGTGACGCACCCGAAATACGCCGGGCGGCGGGTGTTTTCCGCCGGCATCAACCTGACGCATCTGTATCACGGGCGGATTTCGTTCCTGTGGTACATCCGCCGCGACCTGGGGCCGCTGCACAAGATGTTGCGCGGACTGGCCTCGCCCGACATGCCGCCGGACGATCCGCGCGCGGCCACGCGGGAAAAGCCCTGGATTGCCGCCGTGGACAGCTTCGCCATCGGCGGCGGCTGCCAGATCCTGCTGGTGATGGACTACGTGCTCGCCGCGCGCGGCGCCTTCATGACGCTGCCGGCGCGCAAGGAGGGCATCATCCCCGGTGCCGCCAATCTGCGCCTGCCGCGCTTCACCGGCGACCGCATCGCGCGGCAGCTCATTTCCAAGGGCCGGGGCCTGGAATGCGACTCACCGGAGGGGCGGCTGATCTGCGACGAGATCGCGGCACCGGAGGACATGGATGCCGCCCTTGCCGCCGTGGTGGAAGACCTGACGACCTCGGGCGCGGTGAGCCTTGTGGGCAACCGCCGGGCATTGCGGGTGGGCGCCGAGCCGCTGGATGCGTTCCGCGAGTACATGGCGGTGTACGCCCGCGAGCAGGCGACCTGCCATTTCAGCCCGCAGCTGATCGCCAACCTTGAGCGGAACTGGCGGGCGAACGAGCGGCGCGCCTGAGGGCTGCGCTTGCGCGGGCGGGCAAAAAGTGCTCTACGCCCCCGCTTCCCTGCTGGGGCCGTCGGCCGGCCCTGGCTATGCCCGCGCGTCATGGGACGCGGCGGCCCGATCCAGGCCCGGGGCTGAACCAACCCGAAGGGAGCGCACATGCCGCTTTACGAAACCGTGTTCATCGCACGGAACGACGTGACACAGCAGCAGGTCGAGAGCATCGCCGACGCGATCGCCGTCCAGCTCGACACCGACAACGGCACCGAGCCCGGCGCCACCGTCAAGAAGCGCGAATACTGGGGGCTGCGCAGCCTCGCGTATCGCATCAACAAGAACCGCAAGGGGCACTACATGCTCCTCGGCATCGAGGCGAACCCCGCCTCGGTGAAGGAAATGGAGCGGCAACTCGGCCTGAACGAGGACGTGCTGCGCTTCATGACCATCCGCATCGAGGCGATAGCGGAAACGCCGAGCGCCATCCTGTCGCGCAAGTCCGACGACCGCGAGCGTGGCTTCCGTGGGCCGAAGCCCGCCGGGCGCTTCGATTCCGGCCGCAAGCGCGGGTTCGACGACCGCGAGGAATTCCGCGCCCGCGACGATGGCGATGGCGGCTTCCGTGGCGAGCGCGAAGGCGGGTTCCGCGGCGGGCGTGACGCCGGCGCAGAGGAGTAAGCAGCATGTCCGAAACCGAGATCAATCCCGCCGCCCGCCGCGCCGCCGTTGGCGCCCGTCGGCCGTTCTATCGCCGCCGCAAGTCCTGCCCGTTCTCCGGCCCGAACGCGCCGAAGATCGACTACAAGGACGTGCGCCTGCTCTCCCGCTTCCTGTCCGAGCGCGGCAAGATCGTGCCGAGCCGGATCACGGCGGTCTCCGCCAAGAAGCAGCGCGAACTGGCCCAGGCGATCAAGCGCGCCCGCTTCCTCGCCCTGCTGCCCTACATCGTCGCCTGAGGAGGACACACCCATGGCCACCGTGGAACTGATCCTGCTTCAGCGCGTCGAGAAGCTGGGGCAGATGGGCGAACTGGTGAAGGTGAAGCCGGGTTTTGCGCGCAACTACCTGCTGCCGCAAAAGAAGGCGATCCGCGCCAACAAGGACAACATCGCGAAGTTCGAGGCGCAGCGCGCCCAGCTCGAGGCGCAGAACCTCAAGCGGAAGGAAGAGGCCGAGCGCGTGGCCGAGCGGGTCGGCGGCCTGTCCGTCGTCATCATCCGCCAGGCCGGCGAGGCGGGCAGCCTGTACGGCTCCGTCTCCGGCCGCGACATCTCGGACGCGGCGACGGCGGCGGGGCTGACCATCAACCGCAGCCAGGTCGTGCTCGAACACCCGATCAAGACGCTCGGGATTCGGCAGGTGCGGGTGATGCTGCATCCGGAAGTCTCGATCCCGGTCGCGGTCAACGTCGCCCGCAGCCCCGAGGAAGCCGAGAGGCAGGCACGCGGTGAGCGCGTGGCCGCTGTCGAGGAAGAGGAAGCCGAGCCCGATCTGGAGCAGATGCTCGACGCCGAGGCGGCGCAGAACGCCGCCTGACGCCCAGCCTCACCGCTGCCCGGCCGACCAGTATCGGCGGCCCTCCCCCGTATCCGCGGGGGTCGGCCGCCGATGCCGTCTTGAAGCGCCCGCCCGCCAGTTTCATAGTTAAACCATCTGTAACCCAGGGGTGGGGGGCATCGGGCGATGCGGACGTTGCTGGACCTGATTCTGAAGCGTTTCGTCGTCCTCGGGCGGCTGACCGTGCGCTGGCCCGATGGCGTCATCACCAGCTACACCGGCGAGCCGGGGGCCGAGGCGGTGATCGAGCTGAAGGATGCCGCGACCGTCCGCCGCCTTGCGTTCAACCCCGAGCTGGCCGTGGGCGAAGCCTACATGGATGGCGGCCTCGTCCCGGTCGGGTGCGGCATCCATGACGTGCTGGACGTTCTGGTCGCCAATCTGGCGGCGCAGAAAGGCGGCAACCCGGTCGTGCAACTGCGCGAGGCGTTCGGGCTGGCCACGCGCCGTATCGCGCAGTTCAACCCGGCCCACCGCTCGCGCCGCAACGTGGCACATCATTACGACCTGAACGGGCGGCTCTACAGCCTGTTCCTGGATCGCGACCGGCAGTACTCCTGCGCCTATTTCCCGCGCGGCGACGAGACGATCGACGAGGCGCAGGTGGCCAAGAAGCGACACATCGCGGCCAAGCTGCTGCTGAACCGGCCGGACCTGACGGTGCTGGACATCGGTTGCGGCTGGGGCGGATTGGCACTGACGCTGGCGCGCGACTACGGCGCGCGCGTCACCGGCATCACCCTGTCCACCGAGCAACTGGCCGAGGCACAGGCGCGCGCCCGGGCGGAAGGGCTGGAAGACCGCGTGACGTTCGAGCTGCTGGACTACCGCTCGATGCATCGCAGCTTCGACCGAATCGTCTCGGTCGGCATGTTCGAGCATGTCGGCGTGGGCCACTACAAGCAGTTCTTCGAGGTGGTGAAGCGCTGCCTCGCCCCGGATGGCGTGGCCCTGCTGCATGCGATCGGCCGCAGCGACGGGCCGTCCTCCACCAATCCGTGGATCACGAAATATATCTTCCCCGGCGGCTATTGCCCGTCGCTGTCCGAGGTGTTCCCGGCCCTGGAAAACACCGGGCTGATCGCAACCGATCTCGAGATCCTGCGGCTGCACTACGCCGAGACACTGCGCCACTGGCGCCGCCGCTTCGCCGCCAACCGCGACGCCATCGCCACGATCTACGACGAGCGGTTCTGCCGCATGTTCGAGTTCTACCTGTCCGGCTGCGAACTCGCGTTCCGCCGCCAGCATCACATCGTCTTCCAGATGCAGATCACCCGCGACCAGACAGCGGCCCCGCTGGCGCGCGACTACATCACCGACACCGAGCGCGCCGCCGCCGCCCGCGTCAAGGTCGGCGCGTAACAACAACGGGTCGGGGAAAACTATCCCCCCTATCCACAGCCATCCACAGCCCTGCCGGTCGCCGCGACCGGCGCGGTTGCGCTAGGATCGGCGCATCATGAATTCGATCGAACCTTCCGCCCCGCTGCTGGGCCTGTCGCAACGGCTGCCGCCGTCCAACCTGCAAGCCGAGCAAGCCCTGCTCGGCGCCCTGCTCGCCAACAACCGCGCTTATGAGCGCGTCAGCGAATTCCTCGCCCCCGAGCATTTCGCCGACCCGATCCATGGCCGGGTGTTCGCCGCCATCCAGCGCCGGGTCGAGGCCGGGCAACTGGCCGACGCCGTGACGCTGCGCGCCGAATTCGAACACTCCGGCGTGCTGGATGAGGTCGGCGGCACCGCGTACCTCGCGCAATTGCTGTCCGCTATGGTCGGCATCATCAACGCCGGCGAATACGGCCGCACCATCCACGACGCCTGGCTGCGCCGGCAGCTGATCGACATCGGCGAGACCGTCGTCAACAACGCCTTCGGCGCGGACGCCGAACTCGACGGCGGCAAGCAGGTCGAGGCGGCCGAGCAGCATTTGTTCGAGCTGGCGGTCAAGGGCGGCAGCGACCGCGCGATGATCACCTTCGAGCGCGCGCTGTCCCAGGCCATCGACACCGCCGAACGCGCGTTCCATCGCTCCGGCCATGTCTCCGGCCTGTCCACTGGCCTGCGCGACCTGGACAAGAAAACCGGCGGGCTGCACCCATCGGACCTCATCATCGTCGCGGGCCGCCCCGGCATGGGCAAGACGGCGCTGGCGACCAAGATCGCCTATGGCGCCGCGCATTCGCTGATGGCCGAGGCGCGGCAGGCGGACCCGAACGGGGTGGCCAAGGCGGCGGTTGCGATCTTCTCGCTGGAAATGAGCGCCGAACAGCTCGCCACCCGTCTGCTCGCCGAGGAAGCGCGAATTTCCGGCGACCGCATCCGCCGTGGCGACATCGGCCAGAAGGAGTTCGACAAGTTCATCCAGGTCAGCCGCGAGTTGCAGGGGCTGCCGCTGCATATCGACGACACGCCCGCCATCACGCTGTCGGCCCTGCGCACGCGCTGCCGGCGGCTGAAGCGCACGGCAGGACTTGCGCTCGTGGTGATCGACTACCTGCAACTGATGCGCCCGGCCGCCGGGACGCGGCCGGAAAGCCGGGTGCTGGAAATCAGCATGATCACCCAGGGACTGAAGGCCATCGCCAAGGAACTGGCGGTGCCGGTGATCGCGCTCTCCCAGCTCTCCCGCGCGGTGGAAAGCCGCGAGGACAAGCGCCCGCAGCTTTCCGACCTGCGCGAATCCGGCTCGATCGAGCAGGACGCCGACGTGGTGATGTTCGTCTATCGCGACGAGTACTACCTGCAACAGCGCGCGCCGAAGCAAATGGGGTTCGACAACGAAGATAAGTTCCACTCGGCCACAGAAAAATGGCAGCGCGACATGGAACAGGTGCACAACCGCGCCGAACTGCTGATCGAAAAGCAGCGCCACGGCCCGACCGGAAAAATCGACCTGTTCTTCGAGGGCGAGTTCACCCGCTTCGCCGATCTGGACCTGCAACATGGCGGGCACGACGCTGACTGAACCCGCGCCGCCCACCGCATATGCGGTGCTGGAGATCGACCTCGGCGCCATCGTGGCCAACTGGCGCACGCTGCATGCGGCGCATGGCGGGCGGCCGACGGCCGCGGTGCTGAAGGCGGACGCCTACGGCACCGGCGCCGCGCAAGCCGCCCCCGCCCTGTTCGCCGCCGGCTGCCGGCATTTCTTCACCGCGCATCTGTCCGAGGCACTGGCGATCCGCGCGCTGGTGCCGGGCGCCCTGCTCAGTGTGCTCAACGGAATGCTGCCGGGCACGGAAGGCGATTATCTCGGCCACGACATCGTGCCGGTGCTCGGCTCGCTCGCCGACATCGCGCGCTGGGCCGCCGAGGCGGCGCGGCGCGGCCGCGTGCTGCCGGCGCTGCTGCATGTCGATACCGGCATGGCCCGCCTGGGGCTGGAGCCGGCGGAGGTGGCAGCACTCGCGGACACCCCCGCGCTGCTCGCGGGCATCGACCTGCGCTACATCATGACCCATCTGGTCGCCGCCGATGACCCGGCCGACCCGACCAGCGCGGAACAGTTGCGGCAATTTCAGGCCGCGTGCGGCCAGCTGCCGCCCGCGCCGCGCAGCCTCGCCAACTCGGCCGGGCTGTTCCTCGGCCCGCAGTTCCGCAGCGACCTCGCCCGCGCCGGGGCCGCGCTGTACGGCATCGACCCGCAACCCGGCATTGCGATGCGCCCGGTGGCACGGCTGACGGCGCGCGTGTTGCAGGTGCGGCAGGTCGCGACCGGCGCGGGCGTCGGCTACAACACGACCTGGCGGGCGGCCCGGCCGAGCCGGATCGCGGTGCTGGGC
>JAKBCB010000140.1 GCA_021808185.1 Pseudomonadota bacterium | reverse complement strand
GTGATTTCCTCGCCGTGCACATAGACGGCGCGCGTCACCCAGGGCAGCAGGCGCAGCACGCCCAGCACCCAGGCGCTGGCGACCAGTTCGCCGATGCAGACGGCACCGACATCCTCGAACAGCAGGCAGCGCAGCAGCGTGGCGAGAACGCGCACGCGGATCGCGGCATCGCGCAGCCGGAAGCGCAGGGTGCGCGGCAGGCGCGGCGCCGGTTCCAGCAGCACGGTGCGCAGCAGGTCCAGGCGGATCACCCGGTACGGCGCCAGCCGGTCATGTTCGCGCCAGCCGATCAGCCTCAGTCCGTCCTGGTAGCTGACGCGCGGCGCCAGCACGACGATGCGCCCGCCGGCGTGGCGGGCGAGGTTGTCGTACACGATCCCCGAGCCACCGCGCACCGGCGGGAGGTTGTTGGTGATCAGCAGGATGCGCCGACCCCGACTAGCCATCGGCCAGCAGCGGCGGCAGGTCGAGCGGGGCTGCGAAGCGCATGCCGTGGCGGCTCGCCAGCATGTCGAGGATGGCGGACATCCGGTCGTAGAATTCGTGCAGCTCGGCGCGGCTGCGCACATACGGGTTGCGCCCGACGCTGAGCGAGGACGAGTGCAGGCTCAGCGCCAGCACCCTCTGGCCACGCCCGAGCAGGGAGGCCACCAGCCGCCCGGCGGCCACCACGTCGTTGCCCTCCGGCGAGAGGGTGATGCGCTCGGCGCAGCGGCTCCAGGCCAGCAGGCCGGGCAGCAGATGGCGCGGCGGGCGGTTGGCGGCGAGCCAGCGATAGGCGCGCGCGGCGGGGTCGCCGCCCCAGCCGACGATGCTGCGGCACAGCGGCAGTTCCAGCACCCGGCGGGATTGGCCGAACCAGAAGGCGCGAAAATCGTCGGTGGAGAAATCCGGCCCTTCCTCGTCGCCGAACGAGGTGCAGGGCGCGAGGCTGGTATCGACCACGAAGCCGTGTTTTTCCAGCAGCGCCGGCGTGTTGCGGCCCAGCCCGTAGCGCCCGGCGCGGAACATTTTGGGCGCCTCGCCGAAGGCGTCGAAAAACGCCTGCATCAGCGCCAGCAGCTTCTGTTCTTCCAGCTCGGCCGGGAGATTGGTGCCGAATGAGTTGCGCGGCTCCGCCGTCTCGGCGAAGGGCGGTGTCACCCAGGTGTGCAACTGGATGCCGACGGCACATTGCCCGCGCGCGAGCCGCCCGCGCAGGGCGGCGACAATCCCCGCGTCGCGCAGCACCGGATAGGTGAGCAGGTAGGTGGGCACGGCGCCGTAGGCGGCGAGGATGGACTGCAGATCCGACAGATGCCGCATGCAGTCGAGATCGTAGTCCACGCCGCGCACCGGGCGGTGCCAGTCGAAATCCTCCTCCGCGTCGATCAGCACGCAGCACAGCGGTGCCGTGTCCGCCGGCAGCATGGCCGGGCGGGGGGCCGTGAACAGCGGATCGAAACGCGGGGGGATGACGGTCTGGGAGGGGAAAGCGGTCATGGACGCTGTTGCGATGCCGAGGCGTCTCTATAACGGGCGGGCGGCTTTGTGCCAGGTCGTATCGTGGGTCGTATCGCGGGCGGGTGGGCGGGGGGATCGGGCGCGTGGACAAGATCGCCGTCGTCAACGGCCTGCGCGGGCTGGCCATCCTGGGCGTGCTGTTCCAGCATCTCGGCCTGCCGCCGGCGATGGCGGCACTGGACGCGGCGGGGTTGTCCGCGCTCGATCCGCTGGTCTCCAACGGCTGGACCGGGGTGAACCTGTTTTTCATCCTGTCCGGCTTCGTGCTGTTCCTGCCCTATGCCGCCGGGCGGCGGACGATGGCGGGCTGGGCGGATGCGCGGCATTTCTACGGGCGGCGGTTCCTGCGGCTGATGCCGCTGTATTATTTTGCCGCCGTGGTGCTGCTGGTGCTGGCGGGATTTCAGCTCAGCCCGGCCGCGTTCGGCGAACTGGCGCTCGATCTGGCCACCGTGCGCTTCGCGCTGGAGCCGCATCACTTCGGTGTGGCGATCAATTATCCGCTGTGGTCGATCGGGGTGGAAATCCTGTTCAGCCTCGCCTTTCCGCTCGTGGTGCTGGTGGCGGCGCGCATCGGGCTGGGCCGCGTGCTGGCGCTGGCGCTGGCGGGCGCGCTGGCGCTGCGGCTGCTCGGGCGGGCGTGGGATGCGCACCCGCTCGGGCCGAATTTCGTCGCCGACAACATCTTCGGCCGCATCGACGAGTTCGTGCTCGGCATGGCGCTGGCCCACGCGTACGAAGCCGGCCGCATCCCGCCCTGGGCGCGGCATCTGCTGCTGCCGGGCGTGGCGCTGGTGCTGCTGGCCTGGGCCGGGTTTTACCAATGCCAGTATCGCGGCCTGAGCATGCTGGCGATGGCGCCGCTGAACAACGTGATCGATCTCGGCTTCGCCTGCGTGCTGGCGGCAAGCCTGGGCGGGCGGGGCGGCATGCTGGCGGCGGTGCCGCTCCAGGTGGCCGGGATGATGTGCTACAGCCTGTATATCTGGCACGTCCCGGTGATCGATGCGGTGCGGCCGGCGCAGGGCCTTGGCGCGGCACTGCCGCTGCTGCTGGCGCTGTCGCTGGCCAGTTACCGCTTCGTCGAATTCGGCCGCGTGGCGGACTGGCGCGCGCTGTTCGCGTGGCGGTGATCCCCGCCTAGTCTCGGCCCTGCGCCGGCAGCCGGCATGCCCGCAGCCAGTCGATCGCCATGCATTCCGCCGCCGCCGGCGCCGTGCCGTCGAGATAGACATACGCCACCCCCGGCCGCAGGGGCGCCGCCCGCATCGCCGCCTCCGCCGCGCAATCGGTCGGCAGGCGGGAATTGACCACCGTGTTGAGCGGCAGGTTGCGCCGCGCGGCCAGCAATTGCAGCTCCACGTTGGCCTGATCGAGCTTGGTCTCGGTCGCGAGCCAGCTTGCCACCGGGCCGTGCTCCACCGCCTGCGCCACGCAGCCGACGGAGGGAAACACCAGCATCTCGGTGGCGTGGTCGAGCAGCGCCATGGCGCGGGCGTGGTCGAACACCGGCGCCGGCGGGTGGGCGATGCTGGCGGCGATGGCCTGGCGCAGCGGGCCGGCATCCAGCACCTGCACCGCCCCCAGCCCCGCCAGCAGCACGAGCGCCACCCCGCGCCGCGCCTGGCGCAGCAGCACCAGCAGCCCGCTTGCGGTCAGCGCATAGGCGAGCGGCCAGAAGAACCGCCCGCTGGCCCGGAACGCGCCGAGCGCGTAGGCGAGCTTGTCCGGCAGCGGCAGCTCCAGCAGCACGCGGGCGCCGAGGGTGACACGGTTGGACAGCGCGAACAGCAGGAAGCCGAGCAGCAGCGCGAGCAGCGCGCCATGGCGCCGCCACGGGCCGGATCTGGAGTCCCGCCCATGGCGCAGCCGGGTCGCGAGTGCCGCGAGCAGCAGCAGCAGGACGCCCAGGCCCGGGTAATCGAACACCTGGATATGCATTCCCGCCCAGTACTCGCGCAGCGGCGGGATGGCACCGCTGAGCTGCGGCAGGATGGGCGAGGCGAGGTTCATCGAGCCGATGCCGAAGCCCGTGGTGCCGCCCGAGAGCGTCCGCGGCGAAAGGATGCCGGTGGCAAACCCCAGCGCCACGATGGCGGCCAGCGTCGCCAGCGCGCGCGGCGCGGTCCAGCGGCGCCGCTCCAGCAGATTTTCCAGCGTGGCCGCGGCCCAGATGCCGCCGACCATGACGAACAGATACAGATGCGTCAGCAGCGTCAGGGCCAGCAGGAAGAACCACGCCCACGGATGCGCCCGCCCCTCCCGCCAGTCGTTGTGCCAGCCGGCGCGCCGCCGCTCGGCGACATAGAGCGCGAGCGCCGCGATCACCGCCGCTTGCAGGCACAGCGCGATATGGCCCCACTCGATCAGCAGCAGCGGCATCGGGTCGCACAGCAGGGCGGCGGCGGCGGCGGCGAGCAGCCCGCGCTCTCCGGCCGCGCGCAGCAGCGCCGCCATCGCCACCCCCGGCAGCGCGAAGGCCGCGAACAGGAAGAAGCCCAGCAGGTTCACCAGATGGCCGGCCAGCGCCTCGACGGGCCGGGTCAGCAGGCCAAGCCAGGGCACCGGGTCGAGCCAGAAGGCGTTCATCCCGTCGGGCGGGGTGATGTTGGGCACATGCAGCAGCGGCAGCATCCAGGGCGCCTGCGCCAGATAGCGGTAGCCCATCAGCTCCTGCGCCATGTCCACCTGCCCGCCGGCGACGATGCCGCGCGGGAAGGTCCAGAACTCCGCCGTGCCGAGGATCACGCCCATGGGCAGCATGGCCAGCGTGTGCGCCGCCCCGATGGCGAGCGCGAGGCCCAGCGCCAGCCACCCCGGGCAGGGGCGGAACAGGGCCGCGAGCCGGCCGTGCCGCAAGTCAGCCACCGATGGCGACGGGCGGGGTGTCATAGACCGGGATGCGGTCCTTCACCGTGTAATACGCGGTGGCCCGCCCGGTACCGCGGCCCCGGTAGGCGTTGCTCAGATGGCGGAACACGTTCCAGTCGCCGCTCGTTCCGGTCGGGCTGTCGGGCTTGGGCAGTCCCCACCAGCGCAGCACCGCCTCGCAGGCCAGCTTGTCGATCGCCAGGGTGTTCGGGTCCACCCAGCCCTCGGGGAACACGCCGCGCCCCGGCCCCACCGATTCCCAGCGGTCCTCGCGCATCGCCCCGTCCGCCCCCGGCTCGACATGAAAGCGCAGCGACCATGCCCAGTCATGCCCCTCCAGCGCCGCGGCCAGCGAGGACAGATGCGCGGGCGCCCACCAGTTGTCGTCGTCCAGATAGGCCACCCGCCGGCTTGCGGCGAGGTAGCTGAGCACGGTGCGCAGCACGCCCCCGTCCCAGGCCGGATGCAGCCCGCCATGCCGCACCGAGGTGGAATAGCCGGGGTCGAACAGCAGCACCGTGTGGTTGGCCGGACGCGCGCGGCAGGCTGCCTCGACCTCGGCGAGGTCGCCGCGCGGCATGTCGATGCCGATCAGCGTCTGCACCGTGCCGGGGAAATCCTGCGCGAACACCGAGGCGAGCGCGCGCCCCAGCGTCGGGCGCAGCAGGCTCGGCATGACCACGGCGAAATCGAACGTCGCGTGGCCCGGCTCCGGCCCCAGCACGCGCAGCAGCGGCGCGCGCGCCGGCGCCGCCGGACCGGTGGGCACCGGCTGGCGACCGAGATGGGCGGTCATGCGCCACAGCTCGGAATGCCGGATCACCGCGATGTCGAAGCGCCGGAGCCGGCGATTGAGGAACGCGACGAAATCGCTCTTGCTGATCACGGCTTGCCTGACTGCGTTGCGAGCCACGGTTGGGGCGGCGCGCGGGTATATCTTACGCTTCGCTAACATCCAATCGGCGCTTATGCCCCCGAATGCGATGCCACATACGGAACGACGCCAGATGACCAGCCAGCCCGTGCCCCGCCGGATCGTCCGCAAGCGCGTCCTCGTCACCGGCGGCGCCGGCTTCCTCGGCTCGCATCTGTGCGCGCGGCTGCTGGCGGACGGCCACGACGTGCTGTGCGTGGACAATTTCCTCACCGGCCGGCGCGAGAACATCGCGGCCCTGCTCGGCGATCCGCGCTTCGAGCTGCTGCGCCACGACATCACCTTGCCGCTGCATGTCGAGGTGGACGAGATCTACAACCTCGCCTGTCCGGCCTCGCCGGTGCACTACCAGTTCGATCCGGTACGGACGACGAAAACCAGCGTGGTCGGCGCCATCAACATGCTGGGGCTGGCCAAGCGCACGGGCGCGAAGATCCTCCAGGCTTCCACCAGCGAGGTGTACGGCGACCCCACGGTGCACCCGCAGCCGGAGGAGTATTGCGGCAACGTCAATCCGCTCGGCCCGCGCGCCTGCTACGACGAGGGCAAGCGCTGCGCGGAGACGCTGTTCTTCGACTATCACCGCCAGCACGGCGTCGGCATCAAGGTCGCGCGCATCTTCAACACCTACGGCCCGCACATGCACCCCGACGATGGCCGTGTCGTCTCCAACTTCATCGTCGCGGCCCTGCGCGGCCAGGATCTCGCGCTGTACGGGCAGGGCGCGCAGACCCGCGCCTTCTGCTACGTGAGCGATCTGATCGCGGGGCTCGTGCGGCTGATGGACAGCCCGGCCGAGGTGACCGGGCCGATCAATCTCGGCAACCCGTGCGAAATCACCGTGCGTGGCCTCGCCGAGCAGGTGATCGCGCTCATCGGCGGGCCGTCGCGCATCGTGTACCGGCCGCTGCCGGCGGACGACCCGCGCCAGCGCTGCCCCGATATTTTTCGCGCCCGCACGGTACTGGGCTGGGAGCCGACCGTGGCGCTGGACGACGGGCTGCGCCGCACCATCGCCTATTTCCGCGCGCTGCTGGGCGGCTGAGGGACAGGCATGCTGATCACGGTTGCGATCTGCACCCGCGACCGCGCGGCCTCGCTGGCGCGCACGCTGGACTCGCTCGCCGCGATGGCGCCGCCGGGCGGGCCGTTCGAGGTGCTGGTGATCGACAACGCCAGCACGGACGACACGCAGGCGGTGGCGGCGCGCTTCGCCGCCCGGCTACCGCTGCGGCTGGAGCACGCGGCGCAGCCCGGCCTGTCGCATGCCCGCAACCACGCGGTGGCGGCGGCGCGCGGCGCCTATATCGCCTGGACCGACGACGACGTGGTGGTCGATGCGGACTGGCTCGCGGCCTACGCGCGCGCCTTCGCGCGCTGGCCCGATGCCTCGGTGTTCGGCGGGCCCATCGTGCCGGTGCTGCTGCCGCCGGTGACCCCCTGGGTGCGCGACAACCTCGCGCTGCTGGCCCCGGCCCTGGCCGCGCGCGACCTCGGCGCGGCACCGGGCGCCCTGGCCGCAGCCGCCCTGCCGTACGGCGCCAACTACGCGGTGCGCGCGGCCGAGCAGCGGCGATGCCCGTACGACCCCGCGCTCGGCGCCGCCCCCGGGCGGGGCCGGCTGGGCGAGGAGACCGCGGCGATGGCGGCGATGCTTGCCGCCGGCGGCATTGGGCGCTGGGTGCCGGACTGCCGAGTGTCGCACCTGATCGCGCCGGAGCGGCAGACGGCGGCCTCTATCCGCCGCTACTTCGCCGCCGCCGGCGAGACCGAGGCGCATCGGCGCGGCGATGCCGGCGCCCCCCGCGTGTTCGGCGTGCCGCGCTGGCTGTGGCGGCGCTGGCTCGCCGGCCATGCCAGCTACGCCCTGGCCCGGCTGGTCGCGCCGCCGCCGGTGTGGCTGCCGGCGCTGATCGTGCTGGCGCAGGCCCAGGGCGAGGTGCGCTACTGGCGGCGGGGCGGGGCGGGCTGAGCGCCCCTGGGTTTCCCCTTCACGCCTGTTCCCCCTTCACGCCTTGCCGGACCACCGATGGGGCGTTAATTTGATTCGATAAGGCGTTTGAACAGCGCAAGCACGTGCCTGCCTGAGCAATGCTGGTCGAGGTTTTTTGCCAGGTGCATCATGCCGACCTTCAGGCGAAGGATTGCCAATGCCATCGAACGTCTTTCTGGAAACATCATTGTTCCATTATACGAGGTTCACTTGGCACCGGAGCGCGTGCATCTGCGCCGTTTCTTTGATTATTTCGAAATAGATTGCGTTTTCGATGTCGGGGCGAATCGCGGCCAATATGCCCAGATGCTGCGCAACGCGGTCGGATTCACCGGCGATATCATCTCGTTCGAACCCATTCCCGAGTTGGCGGACACGCTGAGGACGCTGGCGGCCAAGGATCGCCGCTGGCATGTCGAGCAGCTTGCGCTCGACCGGGAAGCCGGCCCCGCCACCTTCCACATCATGCGCGAGTCCGAACTGAGTTCGCTGCGCCAGCCCAGCCCGGACCAGCCAGCGATATTCCGGCACGATAACAGCATCGCCCGATCCGTGATCGTGCCGCGATCCACGGTTGCCGTCGAATTGCCGCGCTTTCAGGCGCAACTGGGGTTTCGGCGGCCGTACCTGAAACTGGACACACAAGGCAACGACCTCGCCGTCGTCGCGGGGGCCGGCGCGGCGATCGCGGACTTCGTGGGCCTGCAGACCGAACTGTCGATCAAGGCCCTGTACGAGGGGACGGCAGGCCTCGGCGAAGCGCTTGCGACACTGCAAGGCCTCGGGTTCGAACCCAGCGCCTTCGTGCCGAACAATGCCGGGCGTTTCCCGTGGCTCATCGAGATGGACTGCATCCTGTTCCGCCGCGACGCCTTGCCGGCGGACGCGCAAGCCTGAGGCGGGGCGCCGGGCATGAAGGTCCAGGTCATCACGGTGCTGCCGCCGGCCTCGCCGGGGCGGGACGAGCAGGGCGGAACCCGGCGTCTGGCGCTGTTCATGAACGCGCTCGCCACGCTGGCGCCACGGATCGAGATCGCGCATTTCGTGCCCGAGGCGGCCATCGCCGCCCCTGGGAATCCGGCCTTTGGGGATTCGGCGCGGTTGGATCGCGAGCAGTCGGACTACTGGAAGCATCCGGTCGGGGTGACGCTGATCGCGAACCACCAGCGGCGGGAGACCTTTCGCAATCACTACCTCTCCGGCGTGCTGGACGCCGCCGAGCAGCCCCTGGTCCACCATTTCGCCGGAGCGGCGCAGGCGGCGGCCGTGGGGGAGATGCTGGACCGCAAGCCCGATCTGGTGCTGGTGAACGGGCTGGCGGCGATGTGCGCGGTGCTGCGCTCGGGCCGGCGCCCGCCGCGGCTGTTCTTCGACCAGATGGACATCGACCATCTG